>JBKICS010000408.1:0-13619 GCA_046567015.1 Acidobacteriota bacterium
CTGCAAATCCTTATACGCCATGGGGGAAACGCTCCGGGTGTGATCGATCCGGCACGTGTCGCCGGTGCCCGTATTTATACGCGAAGATGCAGCCCCGTAAAGGGCCGGGCCGCGCCAGCCAAAATCCTGGCCCAAGAGCCCGATGCCTCTTCGGCCGGGAGCCCGCCGACCGACTGGCACACGGCCGTCACCGCGCGACGGCCCAGGCGCACCCGGGCCAGGGTCGCGATGACGGCCTCGGCTGCGGCCGGATTTTCGAGCATGAGGCGGTAAGCCGCCCGGGAGCCGTCCACCGTGACCACGGCGGCCACGCGTCCGGCCTCGGGCAGGCGGCCGAACAGGCGCAGAGTCCACGTGCCGTGCCCGGTGCGCAGGGCGAGGCCTTCCGACTGGCTGATGCCCGGGTACATCCAGGGCGCGTAGATGGGGCGGCCTTGGCTCTTGGGGATCCACTGTCCGGTCAGGCGTACGAGTTCCATTACCGTGGCCAGGGCCTGCCCGGCGGCAGGGTCGCTGCGGCAAAAGGCCTGAAAATCCGCCCGGGTTCGGGCGAGATCCAGGGTCGGGCCGAAGTCGGGAACGGAGGTGGCGGCTTGGGCGTCCGCAGCGCCAAACCGCTGCGCAGGGCCGGAGGCCGTAGCGGGAGACGGCGCTGGTGTGGCGTCCAAACCGCTGCGCCCTGGTCTGGCAGCGTCGTCAAGGGCGGACCAGCCTCCAGGTGGCGGCAAAGCAGCCGGAGCAAAGCGACGCAGCTGGGCCTCGAATTTCGAGCGGGCATGCGTGAGGGCGGCGAGCAGCAGGACCGGATCGTCGGTGGCCGAGGGCGGCGGGGTGATGTCGCGCAGGGTAAGCTCCGGCTCCAGGCGCTCGATGCGAAAGACCAGCTCCCGCTCGGGGACCGGTTCGTGGTCCAGGGCGGCGAGCAGCTTGTGCCCGTCGATCACCACCCAGAACAATCCGCCCGGACCCGGCGAAACGAGCCGGCCCCGCACGATCTGGCCCACACGTCGGCCGCGTCGAAACGCTTGGCCGTCGGATTTGTCCTTGCCGCCTGCGCCGGATTGTCCGCCGTCGCCGTAACCGCCCGTGACCTGCATATGGTTCCTTGTCGATGAGGCATAGGTTGCATCAACAATAGACGCAACTGATGCACTATACAGAAACAGTATGCGGAGGAATAGCCCAATGGTGGGATTCCAAAGGGCTCAGCCCTTTGGCCGCCGGAGGCATCTTCTTTTCTGTTCTTCTAATATGTTACTGCTGCGTCAGTTCAAAATAGTCGGTTCTATCGATACCCGGAAAGACATGGACGACCGGCGTGCAGGTTCCCTGGCGGATGATGTGGAGTTCGCAGGGCACGACCGCGCCGGGAGCGATGCCGTACTTGGCCACGAAGCGCGGCCCGGGCGGCATGCTGTTGACCAGGGTCAGAGTATGGACGGCGTCCGGCCGGTAGAGCGGTTCGTTGGCGATGGGGGCGGCCGGGGTGAAGCGGTAGGTCACGGCCAGGGGCGGATAGGGCGTGGGCACGGCATCGCCGTGGGCGGCCGGCGGCAGGGGGGCCACGGCAACGAAGGTGGCGGCGCCGGGAAAGACGTCGTAGCGGCAGGGGCCGCCGTGCACCTCCGGCGGCGCGGCCAGGGACGGCATCGGCAGCAGGCAGGCGGCCACGGCGCAGACCAGGGCGAGGCGGATGACGGCGGAGCGCATGGGAAGCCTCCTTTGGGGGCGGCGGCCCGGGGCGTTATTTGGCGAGCAGCCGCAGGTAGAGATCGCCGCGCATGGGACCGATGCGCCGGCCCATGCCCTTGAGGCGAATGGGACGTCCCACCACGAAATCCACGGGCAAGGTGACCTCCACCATGGTGGGCTTGGCGTTGCCCAGGCCGTGGCGGATGCCGACCCGGATGCGGGTGCCGGGGAGCAGGCTCGAACTGGGCAGGTGGACGGTCTGTTCGTCGTCGAGCTGTTTCCTCAAGTAGTCCTTGATGGATCCGATAAATCCCTTGGACATGTCGAGGGATACCGCCTTGTCCCCCCAGCTGAAGGAAACCTCGCGCGCGCCCTTGGCCGCCACCCGTTTGTTGCGGGCCGGATCGCTTTTGACCTGGCGGTAGATGTCCTCGAAGACCTGCCGGGCAAAGGGATCCTTGAGCAGATCCTGGAGCACTTCCTCGCGGCGGAAATAGAAGCCGGCGTCGGCATTGGCCCGGGAGGCCTGGGTATAGGCCTGCTTGGCCTTGCGCTGGCTGTGGGCGAAACCTGGTTCGGGGCCGGGAGGAGGCGGCGTCGGGCCGGGACGGCCGGAGCGGGCCTTGGCCTGGGCGTCCGGGCCCGCAGGCCGCTTTGCTCCGCCGCTCGCGGCCTGTTCCTCGGCGGCCGGGCCGGGGCCGCGCTGGTCGCGGTCGGCCAGGAAATGGCGCAGCAGGAGATAGGCTTCGTTTAAACGCTGGAATTTGCGTTTGGCGGCGAGATCGTCGGGATGCAGATCCGGATGGAGCTTGAAGGCGAGCTTGCGATAGGCGGATTTGACGGCCTCGATGTCGTCGGCCGTCGAGACGCCGAGCAGGGCGCGGGCCTGATCAAGCCGCATCGAATCCGGATTGCCCATGCTCCGCTTCCTCATATGGCGTTTGGCACGTGTGCCGAGGCGTTGCCCTCAAGCATGAGGGCGCTCATGTCCCACGAGCTCTTCACCGGAAACATGCCTGCTTTTCGCGCACGCGCCTAGTATGGCGTTCACAAAAAATATAAATTCAGGGTGTTGGTGCTTGGCCATCCATAACGGCAATTGCCGAACGCAACACTAGGTGTTTTCCGGGACGATGTCGGCCAGGGCCTCGGGCACGTCGTCGCCCCGGGGGCGGGCCAGACCCCGTTCCGTCAGATAGGCCCGACCCTGGCTGGCGAATTCCGCGTGGGAGGCCTGCCGGTTGATGCCCGGACAATCCTCGGCCGCCATGGCGTGGCTGTCGGCGTCGATGATGTTGCCGCGAAAATAGGGCCAGGCCCGGCATACGTCCGGCCGGGCCGGATGCACCGAACAGCCCTGGTCGTAAAAGACGCAGTACTTGTCCGGGCCGGCCAGCAGCCGGTGCCGGCCGCCGACGTGTTCGGCAAAGCGTTCGAGCAACGCCTGGCGGTCGAGGCCGAGATGCGTACCCAGGCGCTCGATATCGAAGGCGGACATGACGATGCCGCCCACGCCCTCACAGCAGTGGCCGCAACGTTGACAGGCGAAAGCGATGACTGACGGCATTACCATTCCCTATCCCCAAAGGCGACGGTATTCAACCATGATGCAGCGATCTTCCACCACGACAACGCCGGCCGGTTCGAGCATGCCACGGGCCTGCGGGCTCACGATGCCCGACTGCATCCAGAAGCAGGCCGGCCGCTTGGCCAGGGCCAGGGTCTCGACGGCATGGGCCGGACAGCTCGCCGGAGCGCGAAACAGGTTCACGATGTCGATGGGCTCGTCGATTTCCGCCATGGTCTTGCGTGCCGGGATGCCCCAAACCGACGCCCGGGCCGGATGCACGGGAATGACCCGAAAGCCGGCGTTGATCATGAACCGGCCCACCATGTCCACCTCGGTTCCCGGGCGGTCCTTGGCTCCGATCAGGGCAATGGTCTTTCCTGGGACAAGCAGCTCTTTGAGCAGGGAATTGGCGTACAGCATGGTTCCTTGGTGGTTTTCGTTTGCGGCGAAAAGGTGTATCGCCTGGGCGGCATCCCTGCCTGGAGGTCAACCGCACAATGCCAGATCGCGCCATCAGCCGTATAAGCGTGGACGAGGCCCGGGCCCTGTGGGAAGGCGAGGACGTTTTTTCCCTGGGGAAAAAAGCCCATGCCGCCCGTCTCGCCCGGCATCCCGAACCGGTCGTCACCTACATTGTCGACCGTAACATCAATTATACCAATATTTGCGCCTGTGGCTGCCGGTTTTGCGCCTTTTTCAAGGCTCCGGGCCAGCCCGGGGGCTACGTGCTTTCCGCCGACGAGCTGGCCGCCAAGGTGGCCGAGACCGTGGAACTTGGCGGCTACCAAATCCTGCTGCAAGGCGGCATGCACCCGGATTTGCACCTGGATTTCTACACCGGCATGCTCAAATCGCTTCGGGACGGCTTCCCCGGGGTGGCCGTGCATGGGTTTTCCCCGCCGGAGATCGTCTTTCTGGCCAAGATGGAAGGGCTGTCCATAGCCGAGGTGCTCCGCGAACTCAAGGCCGCCGGCCTGGCTTCGCTCCCCGGCGGCGGGGCCGAGATCCTCTCCGACCCCATACGAAGTCATGTCTCGCCAAACAAATGCCCGGCCGACGAGTGGATCGCGGTCATGGCCGAGGCGCACGCCCAAGGCCTTCGCTCCACGGCCACCATGGTCATCGGCCTCGGCGAGACTATCGAGCATCGCCTGGAGCACCTCTCCCGCCTGCGCGACCTGCAGGACAAGACCGGCGGCTTCACGGCGTTTATCCCCTGGACCTTCCAGCCCGGCAACACGGCCCTTCACGTGCCCGAGGCCTCGTCCTGGGAATACCTGCGCACGCTTTCGCTTTCGCGCCTGTTCCTGGACAACATCCCCAACATCCAGGCCTCCTGGGTCACCCAGGGGCCGATGGTCGGGCAGATGGCCCTGTACTTCGGAGCCAATGACTTCGGCTCCACCATGATCGAGGAAAACGTGGTGGCCGCCGCCGGCGTCCATTTCCGCATGGAAGAGGACGAACTGCGCCGGCTGGTGGTCAAGGCCGGCTTCGAGCCGGTCCGCCGCAACATGGACTATACGCGACGGGAAGGATGAGAGGGCGGAGAGGAAGCAGGAAGTAGGAAAAGGGAGAAGGAAGAATGCCTCCGGCGGCCGGGGGGATGATCCCCCCGGACCCCTGCAATTGAAGAAGTTTTTTAAGGGGTTCCGGGGGCTGGCTGGCAAGCCGGGCGGCTGTGGACCGGGACGGGCAGCGTGAGTGCGTGACCGGAATCGCCGTTGCTCCGGCGGCCGGAAGGGGGGGCCTTCAGTACCCTTCCGCCAGGGGGGAGAGAAGAAGATATTATTTCTCCTTTTCTCATGTTCGGAATGCGGGCATAGCCAACCGTTTTACTTTCATAAACAGTATGGGATTCCAAAGGGCGCTAGCCCTTTGGCCGCCGGAGGCTTCCCCCCACTACTTCACCCGTCTCCTGCCTCCCGGCCGGGCGCTGACGGCCACGCCGAGGAGCACGGCCGCGCCGCCGGTCCACTGGCCCGGCGTCATGGTTTCGTCCAGGAAAAAGCGCGACAGCAGGCAGGTCACCACGGGGATGAGGTTGATAAAGGCCGCCGCCTTGGCCGCCGGAGCCCGGCTGACGCCGAAATTGTACAGGCCGTAGGCCACGAAGGTGACGGCCAGACCCAGAAAGACCACGGCCAGGGCCGGCCCCGGGGTCAGGCGCGCCGGCCAGGGGGCGAGAACCAGGGCCGGCGAGAAAAAGGCCATGCCGACGAAGCTCTGGGCCGCGGTGAGATAGAGCGGTTTGTGGCGCACGGCAAGACGCTTGCAGGTGATGATGTAGCCCACGGCGCAACACATGGCCAAAAATTCCAGGATATTGCCGAGGATGGGACGGGGCGCGGCCGGGGAAGCCTCGCCTGTGACGCTCATGACGGCCACGCCGGCCACGGCCATGAGCAGGCCGGTCATGGTGCGTCCTTCAAGTTTTTCTTGAAGTATCAGGGCGGCGGCCACGGCCGTCATCACCGGCAAAAGCGCCGTGATCATGCCGGCCTGGGACGCCTGGGTATAGGTCAGGGCCTGGGATTCGAAGATGAAATAGAGGCATGGTTCGCAAAAGGCCATGAAGATGATCCAGGGCCAGTCGCCCTTGCCGGCTTTCAAACCGCCCAGGCGCCGCCACAGCAGACCGAAAACCGCCGAGGCCACGGCCATGCGGCCGAAAACCACCAGCAGCGGGGAAATTTCGCGCATGGCGATCTTCATGGCGATAAACGAGCTGCCCCACAGGATCGTGGCTCCGACCAGGGCAAAAAAAGCCGGCCAGGTCATTTTCTGGAGCGTCGGGCTTGGCATGGCGCGTGGTCCTGTCCCTGGGAGTGGATGGTTGTTTCGCCGCGGATCTGGACGTATCCGGCTCGCAGCGCCTCCGGGGGGTGCCCGGAGGGCCGCTATGCCTGCCCCTAACGTATAAAGCAACCCCAACCGGAGTACCGCATGTTTGAAGCCCTCGAACGCCTGCCCGAATCGGAAATGCGCACCCGGCATGAATCCATGCGCAAATTGCTGGCCGAAACGGCCCCCACAGCGGGCGGATTGCTCGTTTTTTCCCGTCTGGCCCTGTACTATCTGACCGGTTCCTGGGCCAACGGCTTGCTGTGGCTGCCGCTTTCCGGCGAACCGGTGCTGCTCTGCCGCAAGGGCCGGGAGCGGGCGGTTCTGGAATCGCCATTGCCCACCATCGTTTCCTTCCGTTCCTTTGGCGACATCGCGCCCCTGTGTCAGCAGGCCGGCAGTCCGCTCGCCCCGACCTGCGCCGTCGAACAGGCCGGCCTGCCTTGGAATCTGGGCAATTTGCTGGTTTCCCGGCTGCCGGACACCGCCTTTGTCTCCGGCGACGCCGCCCTGGCCATGGCCCAGGCCTACAAGTCCGAGTGGGAGCTGGCCAAGATGCGCCTGTGTGGGGCGCACCATGCCCGGGGGCTCATGGAACTGGTGCCCCAGCGCATCCGGCCGGGCATGACCGAGCGGGAGATCGCCCGGGAGTGCTGGGACGCATTTTTCGATTTGGGCCACCAGGGCCAGTTGCGCATGGGCAGCTACGGCGAGGAGATCTTTCTCGGACACATCGCGGCCGGGGATTCGGCCAACTACCCGAGCGTGTTTAACGGGCCGGTGGGGCTTCGCGGCGAGCACCCGGCCCTGCCGTTTTCCGGCTACGCCGGCACGGTCTGGAAACCGGGCGGCGTGCTCACCATCGACAACGGTTTCGCCCTGGAAGGCTACAGCACGGACAAGACGCAGGTCTATTTCGCCGGCAAGGCGGCCGCTCTGCCCGATGCCGCCCGCCGGGGCCACGACCTGTGCGTGGCCGTGCAGCAGGCCGTGGCCGCGCGTCTCGTCCCGGGAGCGATTCCCTCCGAGCTCTACGCCCTGGCCCTGTCCATGGCCGAGCAGGCCGGGTTGTCCGAAGGCTTCATGGGCCTTGGCGACAATCAGGTGCGGTTCCTCGGCCACGGCATCGGTCTTGCCATCGACGGCTGGCCGGTCCTGGCCAAGGGCTTCGATGCGCCGCTGGCCGCCGGCATGACCCTGGCCCTGGAGCCCAAGTTCGGCATCCCCGGAGTGGGCATGGTGGGCGTGGAAAACACCTTCGAAGTGACCGAGGCCGGCGGAGCCTGCCTGACCGGCCAGGACTACGAGATCATCTGCATCGAATAGCGCGGATTGGGGAAGAAAGGCGGATAAGAGCCTCCGGCGGCCGGGGCCTGAGGCCCCCGGACCCCCCGCATGGGGAAAGGATGATAAGGGGCTCTTGGCGGGGGATGGTGATCCGGCCGGTGGGGGCAGGGGCGGCGTTGGCGCGGGAGAGGGGGTCAGGGCGCGGCCGGCAACAGCACGGCCCGAACGGGCGAGGCCTCGGCCCCGGCCACGGCCAGGGGCGGGCAGGCCAGGCGGTAGCGGCCCGGAGCGGCCCCGGACAGGTGCAACCCTTCCAGGATCAGGATGCCGCGTGCCAGGAGCAGATGGTGGACCGGATAGGCCGGGTCGGCAAGCGTTTCGATGCTCATGGCGTCGATGCCGACCAGGCTGGCCCGACGGGCGATGAGCTCCCGGGCCAGGCTGGGGGTGACGGCGGCGAAGTCCTCCGGGAAGTCCGGTTCGGCAAAGCGATTCTCGCGGGAATTGCACGTGCGCAGCAGCACCGCGTCACCCGGAGAGAGCGTTGCGCCGGCCAGCACCTCCGGACCGAGGGCCTGGGCCTCGCCGCAGTCGATGACCACGGCCGGGGGAAAGAAGGCGTCTATCGGATAGTCGCCGGCCCGCTTGCCGTGGGCCAGGAAATGGGCCGGGAAGTCGAGGTGGGCGGCGCTGTGGGCGCTTAAGCTCCAGGCCGCCGCCTCGCAGCCGTCGGCGTCGTGGCTGAGAAACAGCGACCGGACAAACGGCGGATCGCCGGGCACGGGCGGCGTCGGCGGCCCGAGCGGCAGGGAGATGTCGATGATGCGGTCAGGGGCAGGCATGGCGCGTCTCCTTGGAGCGGCGGCGACGTGGCTGGCTTGGCCGGGCCGGGTTTCCGAAAGGCGAAACGCCGCAGGGCCTGTCGCAAAAAAAGCCCCTGCCAGGGCAGGGGCTTCAAAGGCGGCGTCTGGTTACCCGTGGTTACTTCGCGGCCACATGGCAGCCATTGTTGGAGCAGGGAGCCACGGAAAGGGGCTTTTGGCCCTTTTCCTTGCGGACCACGTTGGTCTTGAGGTGACAGCCCAAGCAGCTGTTCTCGGCATTCTTGTCGTGGAAGGCGCGGAAGTAGGACATGGGGTCCTGACGTTCCTTCAGGTTGTCGTGGCAACCGGCCTCGGCACAACCCTGGACTTCACCCTTGCCGTCCCACATGTGGTGGCAGGTGACGCACCCCACGGAGGCGTGCTGCCCGTGGGAGAACTTGACCGGGGCAAAACTGGTCTTGAGCACCCCGGACGGACGTTTGAACATCAGTTCGAGGGGATAGCACACCGTGGATTTGGCATCGACGATGCTGCTGAATTTGCCGCCCTCGCAAAAAGCCGCCGTGGCCATGGCCAAGCTGCACACCATGACGATCAACCCGGAAAGCATGACCTTGGAACGCATCCAACTCCCTCCTTGAGCTCCAGAAAACGGTAAAAGTGACCCTGCCGCTGTGAATCCACAGGCGGCTCCTCAGGCCTCAGCCCCGCCGCCGTAATTCAGTAGAAAAGCGTAAAATTTCACAAGCCGGAAGTCAACACTCTTTTGCCAAAAAACGCTGTCTGCCAAAAGACGCGCGGCCAGTCGGCGCGCCCCTTTTCAAGCCAATCCGAGCGTTATTCGTCCTGGCAGCCGCAATCGAGACGTTCGGAGGCTTCCAGTGCGTCCATCAGCTCAAGGCTCAGGCGGATGAAGTCCGAGGCCGTGAGGATGCCCACCAGCTTGCCGCCCTCGACCACCGGCAGGCAGCCGTACTTCTGAGTGAGCAGCACTTCGGCCGCCTGGCGCAGGGGCAGCTCCGGAGTGGCCATGGCCACGTCGCGGCGCATGACCTCGCGGATGGGAATGCCGTCATAGATTTCTTCCTGGGTCTTGGCGTCGATGTCGGCCAGGCGGGACACCGAAGCGGCGAGCAGGTCGCGGTGGGTGAGCAGGCCGACAAAGGCCCCGCCTGCGTCCACGATCGGCAGGTGGCGGATGCGGGCGTCTTCCATGGTCTGCTTGGCCGCAAGCAGGCTGTCTTCGTCGCGCAGGGCTATGAGTTCCTCGGTCATCAGGTCTCGGGTGGTCAGCATGGGAGCCTCCTCGTATTGCGCCAAAATCACATTGCCCGGGCAAAGCTGTCAAGGCGCAAGGCGTTGACTTGAAGCGGAAATTCTGTTTTCCAAGTAGGATCGAGCAGGCGCAAGGGACTTTTGGGCTCCTCGCCGCAAAGGGCACAGATGCACGAATCAGGGCCAAAAACGGATTTGAGGCGCAACCGCGAGCGCATGGTCAGGGAGCAGATCGAAGCCCGGGGCGTTGCGCGGCCCGAGGTATTGCGGGCCATGCGCAAGGTTCCCCGGCATCTGTTCGTTGAAGAGGCGCTCATTCCCCAGGCCTACGAGGACCATCCGCTGCCCATCGGCCACGGGCAGACCATTTCCCAGCCCTATGTCGTGGCCTGGATGACCGAGCTGCTCGAAGTCTCCCCGGGGCACAAGGTGCTGGAGATCGGCACCGGCTCCGGCTACCAGGCGGCGGTTTTGGCCGAACTCGGGGCGGACGTCTACACGGTGGAGCGCGTCAAGCCGCTCTACGAGCAGGCCAAGGCCCGGATGGAAGCCTTGCGCTACCGCCGGGTGCGCCTTAAATTGGACGATGGAACACTTGGCTGGCCCGAGGAAGCCCCCTTCGACCGCATTCTGGTGGCGGCCGGCGGACCCAGGATTCCCCAGCCCCTGGTGGCCCAGTTGGCCGAGAACGGACGGATGGTCATCCCGGTGGGGGCGTCGCGTCGCAGTCAGACCCTGTGTCTGGTGCGTCGGGAGAACGGGCGGGTCATCGTGCGTGAACTCGGCGGGGTCATGTTCGTGGATCTCATCGGCGCGCACGGCTGGTAGCGTACGCAAGGAGCATGGTCATGCCGGAAATGAAATCCTGCCGGGGCTGCCCGGGCCAAGAGCCGGCCAAGGCCGCTCCCGGGGAGCTTGATCGCCGCGACATGCGCGACATGCGCATCGGGGCGGCCCTGGAACGCATTCGCTACAAGCTCGTGGTCATGAGCGGCAAGGGCGGGGTGGGCAAGAGCTCGGTGGCCGTCAACGTGGCCTGCGCCCTGGCTGCCGGCGGGGCCAGGGTGGGGCTGCTCGACGTCGATCTGCACGGCCCGAGCGTGGCGCGCATGCTGGGGCTCACCGGAGCCATGAAGGCGGGCGGGGAAGCGGCCATTGCCCCCAAGCGCTTCGGCGACAATCTGCTCGTGGTCTCCATCCAGTCGCTTCTGACCGACCCGGACCAGGCCGTGCTGTGGCGCGGACCCATGAAAACCACCGCCATCCGCCAGTTCATCGCCGACGTGGAGTGGGGCGAGCTCGACTATCTGGTCATCGACTCGCCGCCGGGCACCGGCGATGAACATCTCACCGTGCTCAAAAACGTGCCCGACGCCCTGTGCGTCCTGGTCACCACGCCCCAGGAAATCTCCCTGGCCGACGTGCGCAAGACCATCAATTTTCTCCAGTACGCCAATGCCAATATCCTCGGTGTGGTGGAAAACATGAGCGGACTGGCCTGCCCGTACTGCCACAAGGAAATCGAGCTGTTCAAAAAGGGCGGGGGCGAAGCCATGGCCCGGGATTACGGCCTGGAATTTCTCGGCGCCGTGCCCCTGGACCCGGCCACGGTGGTGGCCGGCGACCTGGGCCGGCCGGTGGTGCTGCTCGAGGGGGAAAGCCCGGCCCGGCAAGCCTTTCTGGCCCTGGCCGCGGCCGTGGCCGCCGCCTGCCGCACGAGCCTCGAAGCCGCGGCCTATTCCCGTCCTTAAGCTTGGCCGCCGGGCCGGGAGCCGTTCCCGTTCCCGAGTTCCGGGCGCGTCCGGCGGGGATAGGCTTTGACGCCGGTCGGGGATTGCTTTAATTGCCTGCCTGCGCCACGAAACCATTCAAGGGCTTAGCCACGCATGTTCAACCTCGCCAATAACCTGACCCTCGCCCGCATAGGCGCCGTGCCGATCCTCGTGATCCTGCTCTATTTTCCCGGCCGGGGCGCGTGCATCGCCGCCGTGCTGGTCTTTCTCGTCGCCGCCCTGACCGACATCGTGGACGGCGTGGTGGCCAGAAGCCGCAATCTGGTGACCACGCTGGGCAAGTTTCTCGACCCCCTGGCCGACAAGCTGCTCATCAGCGCCGCGCTGATCATGCTCACCCGGCTTGGCTGGGTGGAGGCCTGGGTGGCGGTGGTCATCATCGGACGGGAAATCGCCGTCACGGGACTTCGGGCCGTGGCCGCCGACTACGGCGTGATCATCGCCGCCGACCGCTTCGGCAAGCTCAAGACCATTTTGCAGATGATGGCCCTTTGTCCGCTGCTGCTGCACTTTCCCGTCTGGGGCTGGGATCCCGCGCCCCTTGGCACGGGGCTTTTGTACCTGGCCCTGGTTTTGACCCTTGTATCCGGCGTCAATTACTTTTATAGTTTTGGCCAGAAAGTGACGTGGTCGGAGAAATCGTCCCGGTAAGGCGGGGCGGTGGCCGACTGCCTCGCGGCAACCCCATTAACGACAAGGCGATATGAAAGCCAAAAATATCTCCAAGCTGGCCCGACGCCGGGTGCGCGCCGCCAGGCCCGGACTGGGCAGGGGGGCGTGGGCCGGGCAGCGTCTCGACGACAACCTCGCCGCCCGTATCGAAAACTGCCTGCACACCATTTTGGAACTCGAACCGGATCTGGAGCGTCTCCAGTTCGGCCATTATCTGCTGCGCGACTTCAAGGTGCTCAAAATGTTCCTGTCGCACGTTGACGACATCGAAGTGGAGGAGCAGGACGTGCTGCGCATCGAGGCGGCCACGGAGAATTTCTTGCGGGAATTGCGCGAGCCCCTGGCCCAGTCCGATACCAAACGTCCGAAGAAATACGTCGTGCAATGACATGATATGGCGACGGTTTCTGCTGACGGCCCTTATTTTTTTCAATATTTTTCTGCTGTATAATCTCATCTGGAGCGACAACGGCGTCTTTGCCTATCTCGAACTCAAGTCCCGCCACGAGCAGCTCAAGCAGCGTCTGGGCGCCGTCAACGACAAGTCCCTGGACCTCAGCCAGGAAATTCGTTGGCTCAAGACCGACAAGGCCTTCACCGAGAAGATGGCCCGGTCCCAGATGAACTATCTCAAGGACAACGAGATCCTCTACCAGTTCCCCAAGGATCCTCCAGCCGCCAAGGAACCGGATCGGGACAAGGAAGGGAAGCGGGCCGATGCTCAGTAAGATCGAACTGTACCGGGAAGTCCTGGATATCGAGCCGAATTCCAAGGTCTTTTTTCCGCTTGGCCGCCAGCTTGCCGAGGAGGGCCGCCACGACGAGGCCGTGGCCGTGCTGACCCGGGGCATCGGGTTTCATCCCGACCACCTGGAAGCCAAGTTCCTGCTCATTGAGATCCTGACCCGCCAGGGCCGGGAAGACCAGGCCCAGGACATTTTCAAGGACGTCGGGGCCATGCTTTCCCGCTATCCCTCGGTCTGGCTGCTCTGGTCCAAGAACGCCGCCGCCCGGTCCAAGGATCCCTCCCTGGCCATGCTGTTTCTGGCCCACTATTTCCAGAACCAGACGCTGACCTGGGCCGACGTCATGGAGCGCGGGCTCAAAAGTTTGAGCGAAGCCGCCGGTCAGAACCCGACGGGCGGCGGCGGCGATGCGGCCATCGCTTCCCGGACGGCCCCGGACACGGTTTCGGCCGAACCGGCCGCGACGCCCCAGGCCGACGCCGTCGCCGGCGCGCCCCAGACGACGGCCGCTTCCGGCCAGGCTGCACCCGTCGAGAATGCGCCTTCCGTCGCCGCATCGGGAGCCGACACGGTCGCCGCCGGCCTGGAATCGACCGACTCGGCCGCCGCCCGCCCCCCCCGGGAGCCGGCCAGCGGGCCGGAACTGCGCGGCGCCCGGGAAGTGCTGGCCCTGGCCGACATCCTGGACGCCCCCCTGGAGCCGGCCGAACGCGCCCGGCCACGGGCGGCCAAACCCCGGGAGCAGGCCGTGCGCACCAAGACCATGGCCGCCGTTCTGGCCGGGCAGGGCGACACGGCCGGGGCCCTGGACATTTACGGCGAACTGTTGGCCACGACCCCGGCCGGTCCCGAACGCGAGGAACTTCTCGGACTCATGGCCGCCCTGACCCCTACGCCCGAAACGGACGCCCCGGCG
>JBKICS010000409.1:0-7756 GCA_046567015.1 Acidobacteriota bacterium
CCCCCCACCTCGCCGCCAAGCTCCACCCCGCAAAAAAGCAGGCCGTAGGGAATGGCCCGCAGCAGTTCCGAAGCCTCGTAGGCGTCGGCCGCCTCGCCCAGCACCCGGATGAAGTCTACTGTGGCGAGCCGCTCCCGCAGGGCGGCGCGGACCCCGGGATCGGGATGGACGAGAAGCGCAGTGATGCGGTCCATGGCTAGCCGCGCCCTTCGGTAAAAAGCGAGGGCAGATCGGCGGCCCGGGCCAGGGCGGCCCGGATGCGCCCGGCCTTGTCCTTTGCCATGCGGCTATTTAGGACCGAGTCGGCGCTGTAGGCAAAGGCAGCCAGGGGATCGGCCTCGGCGGCCGGGGCCAGGGCCAGCGTGACAAGGCGCTCGCGGCGGCTGCCGGGCAGGGCGGCCAGGGCAGCGGCCACGGCCCTGGCCGCCGGCGAGTCGTCGAGCAGGACAAGGGCCGGGGCATGGGCGGCGCAATCGACCAGGGCCTGCTCGGCGCTCTCCGGGGCCAGGACATGCCAGTCCGGGGGCAGCGCCTGGCGCAAGGCCTCGCGCCACGCGGCCTCGTCGGCCACGGCCAGGGCGAGGCGGGTGGCCGGCGGGACGGGACTGGGCGGCGGGGCGGGCGCGACCGGTTCGGCCGGCGTCTGCGGCGAGTCGTCGAGCCTGGCCCCGTCCGCCGTGCCGACGACGAAGCGGCGCGTGCGGCAGGCCGGACAGACAAAGGAGGCCCGCCCGCCCACCGGCAGCGTGTCGGCGGGCAGGGTCAGGCGGTGGCCGCCGCAGGGGCAGGCGATGACGACCGGGTCGCTCATGCCTCGCCCTCCAGGGTCAGGCCGGTGATGTCGGACACGGGCAGGCCGCGCGTGGCCTTGACGGCGTCCAGGGCCCGGGCCAGCCCGGCCCGATCGGACGCCTTGGCCAGGGCGGCTTCCAGGCTGACCTGGCCGGCGGCGTACAGGGCGGCGGTGGATGCGTCGAAGCTGACCATGCCGTGCGGCCCGCCCTGTTCGATGATGTCGCCAAAGCCCAGGCTCTCCGTCTCTCCGGCGGCGATGCGTTCGCGCGTGCGCAGGTTGGCGCAGAGCACCTCGGCCGAGGCCACCCGGCCGCCGCCCTCCCGGGGCAGCAGGCGCTGGGCCACGATGTAGCGCAGGCAGCCGGCCAGCCGGTTGCGGGCCAGCTTCTCCTCGGCCGCCCCGAAAAAGGCCAGCAGCCGTTTGACGGCCCCGGCGCAGTCGGCGGTGTGCAGGGTGGCCAGGACCAGATGGCCGGTCTCGGCGGCGGCCAGGGCGGCGTCCACGGTGTCGCGGTCCCGGGCCTCGCCCAGGATGATGACGTGGGGAGCCTGACGCAGGGCGGCGCGCAGTCCCTCGGCGAAATTCGGGAAATCCGTGCCGAGCTCCCGCTGGCTGACCACCCCCCGGCCCGGCGGCAACAGACATTCGATGGGGTCTTCGAGGGTCACCACATGGACCGGCCGGGCGGCCAGGATGGCACTGGCCAGGGCGGCCACGGTGGTGGATTTGCCCGAACCCGTGGCCCCGACCACCAAGGCCAGCCCATCGGACAGCTCGGTGAGCCGCGACAGCACAGGCGGCAGCCCCAGGCTCGAAAGGCCGGCCGGCGCGTCGGGCAGGCGGCGAAGGACAATGCCGATGCTGCCGCCGGCCCGGTGGACGTTGGCCCGAAAGCGCGTGCCGCCCACATGGCGGTAGCTGACGTCGCAGCTGCCCCGGCGGCGCAGGTCGTCAAGCAGCCCCGGCGCGTCGGCCAGAAGCCCCCGGGCGAGCAGCGTGGTCTGCTGCGGGGTGAGCGGGCCGTCCGTACCCGGCAGGAGAAGCGGTGTGAACGCGCCGTCGACCAGGGCGCCGGGACTGGCCCCGACGGTAAAGAGCAGGTCGGAAGCCCGGGGCGCTTGCCCCAGGGCGGCTCCGGCCAGGGCGTCGAGGATGCGCCGGGGCATGTCGCCTAGGCCTCGGCCGCGTTCTGGGGCGCGCCGGCGGCGAAGCGGGTCTTGTTGGCGGCGTTTCTCCAGGCGTCGATCGCGCTGATGCGCCCTTCGGCCAGCAGCTCGGCCAGGCTTTCATCCAGAGTGCGCATGCCGCGCGCCTTGCCGGTCTCAAGGACAGAGGGAATCTGGAAGATCTTGTTTTCCCGGATGAGGTTGCGAACGGCGGTGTTGGCCAGCAGCAGTTCCATGGCCAGCACCCGGCCCGGGGCGTCGACGCGGGCGAGCAGGGTCTGGGAGATGACGGCGGAAAGGGATTCCGACAGGGCCGAGCGGATCTGCGCCTGCCGGTCGCCGGGAAAGACGTCGATGACCCGGTCGATGGTCTTGGCCGCCGACACGGTGTGCAGGGTGGAGAGCACCAGATGGCCGGTCTCGGCCGCTTCCAGGGCCAGCTCGATGGTTTCCAGGTCGCGCATTTCGCCAACGAGGATGATGTCCGGGTCTTCGCGCAGGGCTCCGCGCAGGGCCGCGGCAAAGGAACGGGTGTCGCGGCCGACCTCGCGCTGGTTGATCAGGCAGTTCGAGGAGGCGTGCACGAATTCGATGGGGTCTTCGATGGTGATGATGTGGTCGCGGCGGTTGTCGGCGGCGTGGCGCAGCATGGCGGCCAGGGTGGTGGATTTGCCGGAACCGGTCGGGCCGGTGACCAGGACCAGCCCCTTGGGGCGCATGGCCAATTCGCCGAGAATGGCCGGCAGATTGAGCTCGGCCAGGGTGGGCACGGCTTCGGGGATGGCCCGGAAGGCGGCGGCCACGCCGCGTTCCTGGCGATAGTAGTTGCAGCGAAGCCGCCCCACGCCCGGCACGGCGTGGGCGAAATCCAGGTCGCCGGTGGACTCGAAGATCGAGATGAGGCGTTCCGGCGCGATTTCATAGAGCAGGGCCTTTAGTTCCTCGTCCTCGAGCACCTTGTATTTGATGCGCTCAAGCCGGCCGCTTAAACGGAGCATGGGTTGGGAACCGCTGGCCATATGCAGGTCCGATGCACCTGTTTCCTTCAGCATTTTGAAAAACGCGTCGAGTTGGGCCATGGGCCGGGGCTCCTTGGGGGCAGACTGGGAAATGCCTAGCATGGAATCGGCCGGGAATGGAATCGCCGCGGCGAAGGAACCCTGGCACGGGTCTTGTAAAGTGTTGGGGGAAAACCCTGAGTGGCAAGGCCCTGACCATGTGGGGCCGGCTTTGCGGGGGATGGGGACGGTGGGAAGGACCGTTTCCAATCTCACGAAGTGAAACAAGGGCAGCCAGAGGGCAAGAAAGTGAAACAAACCGTCCCCAGGCCAGGGTGCGGGTCTTGCCGGAAGGCCCTTTTTTTGGGTTGAACGCCACTGTAGCTATCGTTTGTTATCGATAAGGAGCGATGGAAGATGCACGAGCGCAGGGGAGAGGTGAAGGAGACGTATACGGTGCAGGAAGTGGCCAAGTTGCTCAAATGCAGTGACCAGACCGTGCGCAAGTTGCTCAAGGGACAGATCCTTCGCGGGGCCAAGGTGGGTCGCGGCTGGAGGATTTGTCACGACGAAGTGGTGCGGATGACGCGTTTGCAGGGATAGTGTCGCGTCCCCGAAGCGGGATACGGCTGGGCGGGTGTCTGCCCGTGGTACGTGGAGGGCGAGGTCGCGGCGTGCGGCCCGATGTGACGGACGGCAGCGATGGGAGCGAGACGGTGGCCAAGGAAGATAAACCCACGCCGAACCAGCGGCTTCTCGACCTGATCCGCAAGCCGGCGGGCGGCGGCGCCGTGGGCCGGGAGGCCTCTGCCCCGACTCCGGTCGCGCCCGAGGAAGCGCCTCGGGCGACGGCGGCCGAAGTCGGAGACGCCGCCGTTTCGGCGATGACCATGTCGCCGAAACCGACGATTCCGGCGGACAGCCCGGTCGGCGAACCCCAGGCGAAGCGTCTCGGCAGGCCGGCAGGGCCGCGACGCGGCCTGTTCTCCATGGGCAAGGCCGTCAGCGTCGGGGTGGACATCTCCCAGACCGAGATCGTGTGCGTCAAGCTGCGGGGCCATGACGCCGGTTTCGAGGTGCTCGGGGCCGAGGTGGCCGTCGTGCCGGAGGGGATGGAGCCGGGCAGCGCGCCCTTTGTGGATCTGCTGCGGCGCAGCCTGACCCGCCTGTGCGGCTCGGGGCCGACGCCGAAAATCTGGGCCGCGGCCCACAGCGCCCGGGCCAACCTCCAGTTCGTGACCATCCCCAAGGTGGCCTCGCGCCAGGTGGACAACGCCGTCTTCTGGACGGCCAAGAAGGAAATGGGTTTTGACGAAACCGGGGTGGTGTTCGATTTCGAGCGACGGGGAGAGATCGCCGAGAAGGGAACGACCCGCCTGGGGGCCATGGCCTACACCACGCCGCGCGACGCCGTCGCGATCCTCAAAAACGATTTTGCCCGGGCCGGTTTTCCGCTGGCCGGGCTGACCCTGGAACCCTTTGCCCATCAGAACCTGTTCCGCCGTCACGTCGTGGCCGGGTCCACGCCCGGGGCCGTGGCCAACCTGCATGTGGGGCAGCACTGGTCGCGCCTGGAAATTTTCAGCAACGGCAACCTGATGTTCGTGCGGGTCATCAAGACCTCCATGTCGGGCATGGAGCAGGCGGTGCTGGAGGCGCTGGAAGCCCGCCGATCCGAGGGCAAACCGGAACCGAACTCCCGTCCTGCCGCGCCGTCTCGGCCAGGCGCTCCCCAGGCCCCGGCCGAGGAGATGGTCCTCGATCTCGACGCCATGGGGACCGGCGATCTGGGCCTGACCCTCGAATTCGAACCCGGGTCCGCCCCGGCGGCCCTGCCGCCCGAGCCCGAGCCCGAGCCAACGCTCCAGCGCGCCGTCCCGGACAAGCCCGCCGTCGAGGCCACGCCCGGCCACGCCCGGGAGTTGCTCGAGGCCATGATCAAGGGGTGTCTGTCCGTGGACGACTGCCATCCGGGACACGGGCTGATGCTTGAAAACGTCCTGGAGATGCTGCGGCCGGTGGCGGCGCGGCTGGTGCGCCAGGTGGAAATGACGCTCAAGCATTACCGCGAGTCCCTGGGACATGATCCGGTGGTCCGGCTCACGGTCTCCGGGGTGCTGGGCGGCAGCGCGCTTTTCCTCGGGTTTATCAGCGAAAGTATCGGACTGCCGTGCGCGCCGCTGGATGTCCTGGCCGGCCGGGCGCTGCCGCCGAACATGGCCGGGGAGGGCAAAATGCCTGCCCCGGTCTATTCCCAGGCCCTGGGGCTGGCCTTGTCCGACACCTCGATCACGCCGAGCGTTTTTTTCACCTACAAGGAACGGGCGGCGGTGCGGACCTCGCGGTTCCTGGAACAGGGGGCCCTGGTCGGATTGGCGGCGATCCTTTCGGCCATGGCCTTGCTCTCCTTTACGGCGGTGTCCAAGCGGCAGGGGCTGGAACGGGATCGCGACGCGCTCAACACCCAGATCGCCGCCTTCGGCAGCGGCCTGGACGCCGCCTCCCTGGCCCGCAAGTCCCAGGAGTTGCGGGCCAAGGTCGAGGCCATGCGCGGCTATGCCTCCCGCAACCGCATCATCGGCGTCTGGGAGGAGGCTTTGGCCCTGGCCCCGGACGGCGTGGCCCTGGGGACGCTGACCGCGGAGTGCGGCCCGCCGGAAAAGCCTGTTGCCAAAACAACGGGCAAACCGGCAGCCAAGCCGGCCCAGGAGGCCAAGGACGTCAACGCCCCCGTGTCCCGGCTGGTGATCGAGGGCGTCATTTCCGGCGATGCCCGGTTGTTCGACTCCATGCTGGCCAGCTACGTCGTCGCCTTGGAGGGGTCGCCGCTGTTTGAGGGCGCGTCGGTCAGGCGCAGCGAACTGGAGTCCCTCGATGGCGGGGCCTCGGGACTGCATTTCGTGCTGACGCTGAACCTTTCGGAGAGTGCGTCATGACCCTGGCGGAGATACGACACGCCCTGCCGGCCCGCACCCTGGCCACCCTGGCCGTGGGCGCGGCCATGGCCCTGGGATTTCTGGCGGTGTTTCTGGTGCCGGAATACCGGGCCATCGAAGACCTCACGGCCAAGACGGCTCTGTTGCGGGAGACCCTTGAGGAGCGCCGGCAGCTTGCGCCGGTGGTCAAGGCCCTGAACGCGGCCCAGGCTGCGGTGCGCGACGTCGGGGCCGTGGGCGGCCACGCCAAATTGCCCGTGGCTGAAGTCGGGCATCTGACCCGCGTGTTCGACGATCTGGCCAAGCCGCTGGGGTTGCGGGTGGTGAGCGTGTCTCCGGACGCCGCCTCGGTGACCCGGGACGGGCTTTTGGCCGTGCGCCTCGGCCTCGTTGGCCCGCCCCAGGACATGCGGCGTTTCATGCTTGTCCTTGGCGAGTACGGCCCGCTGGTCAAGGTGGAATCCGCCGCCACGCTCTATGGCCGGGAAGGGCGGGAGTACACCCTGAAATGCTGGCTGGCCGTGCAATGAGCCGACACCTGGACAAGGAGCCGACGCCATGACCCGGCGTGAACAAGTGATCCTGGCCGTGACCGGCATCGTGGCCGTCATTGGCCTCGGCACGGTCTTTCTGGGCGGCAATACGCGTCCTGCCCCCGGTGTTGCGACCCAGGCGATCAACCCGCAAGGAGCCCAGGCCGTGGCAAACGCCCTGGCCCTGGCCAAGCAGGCCACTCCGGGCAAGGTCGAGGAGGCGCTTCTGGCGGCCATCGACAAACCATGGCGAACCGGAATTTTTTACGACAAATCGCTGGAAGCCAGGGAGGGGGGGGCCAAGCCCGCGGCCATGCCGCGATTTACCGGCTATGTGGAGCTGGGCTCGGGCCGGTTGGCCGTCATCGACGGGTATGAATACCAAGCCGGCGATACCCTGGAAGGCGGCGGCTACAAGGTTCTTTCCGTGACCCCGGACAAGGTGCTGCTGGAGAGTCTGGCCAACGGCCAGAAGTTGGAACTTCCCTACGACGGGCAGGAGTCCCAGAGCCGATGACAAGCCCGGCTGCGCGTGCGGCGGGATGGGAGACGACTATGCGAGGGTATGCCGGGACATGGCGCGGTTTGGGGCGGGCAGGCGTGGCCATTGCGACGTTGGCGGCGATGCTGGCTTCGCTTGGCTGCGTGAAAAAGCCCCAGAAAGACGCGTTTATCGAGCATTGGGACGCCATGGCGCAAAAGTCCGAGGGCTATACCCCGGTGGCCAGGCCGCGCAAGGTGGAATTCAGCAAGGCCGCCATCGTGGCCAAGAAAGAGGAGAAGGCCGAGGTCAAGCCGACCAGGAAGCTCCCTTCCACCCGGGTGACGCTGCGCATGTACGACACCGATCTGGTGGCTGTGGTGCGGGCCATGGCCCGGGCGGCCAACCAGAACGTGGTGCTCTCCTCGAACATTCCGGGCGCGGCCGGCGGGGACAAGGCGCTGCGCATCAACGTCAACGTGGCCGACGCCCCCTGGGACGAGACCTTTACCAGCATCCTGACCTCCAATGGACTCTCCTACGCCATCGAAGGCGACATCATACGGGTCATGACCCTGGCCGACGTGGAGCAACAGAACAAGCTCAAGGAAGCCAACAACAAATTGTTGGCCGAAAAGACCAAGGCCAAGGAGCTTGAGCCCTTCGTCATGGCCCGGGTGGAAATCAATTTTGCCGAGTTGACGAAAATCTACGCCACGCTGAGCGCCATGTGCGGCCAAACGGCCCAGTCGGGCCTGGCCGGCCAGCAAAAGGGACCGCAGCAGCCGACGCTTCCCGGCGAAACCGCGCGGGACATCACTCCGAGCAGCGCGGTCAACGACGCCA
>JBKICS010000410.1:0-6062 GCA_046567015.1 Acidobacteriota bacterium
TTTGCCTGGCCTGCCATGGCGGGCGGCTGGCCACGCTGCTCGAAACGGCCACGGCCTTTCGGCTCTACCGCTTCGGAACCGAAAGCGTGGTCGCGGACGGGTACTGGCCCATGCCGGCCGGGGGCTTGCCCCCCCTGGCGCGCCGGCTGGCCGAGGCCGGCGTGGCGCTGCTCGTCTGCGGCGCGGCGACCTGCTGCTGTCTGACGCCCTTTACCGGGCAGGGCGTGGCCGTCGTCCCCTGGATCGTCGGCGACGTGCCCACCGTCCTGTCCGCCCTGGCCCAAAACCGCCTGGAAACCCTGCTCGCCCCGGGAGCGCGTCCCGTCCGGGGCCTGGGCCGCCTGTGCAGGGTCTGGCAAACACTGTCTGGGAGAAACATGCATCATGAATGAAAACGGACTGCGCGACGTAAACGAAGCGATCGCGAAAAAGCCCGCCACCGGCCTCGACGGCGTCAAGGCCGTGGTCGTCGTGCTCTCGGGCAAGGGCGGCGTGGGCAAATCCACGGTGGCGGCCAACCTGGCCGCCGGCCTGGCCATGGAAGGCAAGCGCACGGGTCTGCTCGACGTGGATGTGCACGGCCCGAGCATCCCTCGTCTCCTCAAGCTCGGCGGCGCCATGCCCGGCATGTCCGGCAAGCGCATGCTGCCCGTGGACTGGCACTGGAATCTCGGCGTCATGTCCATCGGCTTTCTGCTGCCAAGCAAGGAAGACGCCGTGATCTGGCGCGGGCCGGCCAAGGCCGGGGTCATCCAGCAGTTGGCGGAACAGGTGGCCTGGGGCGAGCGCGACGTGCTCGTGGTCGATTGCCCGCCGGGCACCGGCGACGAACCCCTGTCCGTGCTTCAGATCTTTGGCGAAAAAGCCATGGCCGTCATCGTGACCTCGCCCCAGGACATGGCCGTGGACGACGTGCGCCGCTCCATCACCTTCTGCCGCCAGCTCTCCACCCCGATCCTCGGCATCGTGGAAAACTTAAGCGGCTTTGCCTGCCCGAGCTGCGGCGCGGTCCACGACATTTTCAGCGCCGGCGGCGGCGAACGGCTGGCCGCCGAGACCGGCGTGCCCTTCCTCGGCCGCATCCCCATCGACCCGGAAGTCGCCCGCTCCGGCGACGACGGCGATGTGTTCCTGGCCGTTGCCAGCGCCAATCCCTCGGCCGTGGCCTTCAAGGCCGTCATCGCCTCGGTGCTTAAGGCCCTGGCCGCCGCCCCGGCCGGAGCAGCCTGACGGAGGCCGCCCATGACGCCTGAACCGGATCAGGACACCTTGGCCATGGTGCTCGACGTGTTTGAGCAGGAACAGCGAGCCGGGCTCATCGCCCGGTTCGGCGAACGCGGCTACGCCATCTGGCGCGACGCTCCCAACCGCCCGCGCCTGGCCGACCCCGCCGTGGTCGGCGTGGTCACGGGCTCCTGCGGCGACACCATCGCCATCGCCCTGGACATACGAGGCGAAGCCATCGTCCGGGCCGACTTCAATACCGACGGCTGCGCCTCAAGCGTCATAGCCGCCGCCACGGCTGCGGCTCTGGCCCAGGGCAAGAGCCTGGATGAGGCCGTGGACATCAACGAGCAGGCCATCGTCGCCGCCGTGGGGACCTTCCCCGACGACGACCGGCACTGCGCCTATCTCGCCGCCGCTGCCGTGCGCGAGGCCGTGCACCGCTGGATGCTTCGGACCGTCCTCCCGGTGGTAGCGGCGAAACCGGCCGAACAGGCCTGACAGAGCCCGTCGCTTCCGACAGGGAGCGCGGCGCAAAGGAGAACAGAGCCATGCAAACCATTATTGCCGTCAGCAGCGAAGGCCCCGGCCTGGACGACGCCGTGGACCCTCGTTTTGGCCGGGCAGCCGGCTTCACCCTCGTGACGGACGCCGGCCAGGTCCGCTACCTGGACAACGGAGGCTCCCAGGCCATGGCCCAGGGCGCGGGTATCGAAGCCGCCCGGCGCATTGCCGAGGCCGGGGCCACGGTGCTGCTGTCCGGCGTGGTCGGCCCCAAGGCGGCCAAGGCCCTGGCCGCCGCCGGCATCCGGGTGGTCGAGGGCCTGGAAGGCCTCACGGTCGGCCAGGCCGTCTCCCGTTACCGGGCCGGGCAGGGAGTCTAGGGCATGATCGCGGCCATCGCCAGCGGCAAGGGCGGGACGGGCAAGACCACCGTGTCGGCGTCCCTGGCCTCGATCTGGACCGAGGCCCTCGGCCGTCCTGTCCTGGCCGTGGACCTGGACGTGGAAGAACCCAACCTCCATCTGTTCCTGCGCCCGCTGATCGCAACGAGCCGCATGGCCAGGCTGGAAATCCCGGTGGTCGACGCGGCGGCCTGCACCCGCTGCGGCGGGTGCCGCGAGTTGTGCCAGTTCGGGGCCATCACCATCCTGGGCGACACGCCCATGGTCTTTGCCGAGATGTGCCACGGCTGCGGCGGCTGTATGGCCGTGTGCCCGGTCGGGGCCATCACCCCGGGGGCCCGCGAACTTGGCTGCGTGGAGGAGGGGGCGGCCGGGACCATCGGCTTTCTTTCCGGCCGGCTGCGGGTCGGCGAGTCCATGAGCCCCCCCTTGATCCGGGCTGTGACCCATCGCCTGGAGGAACTGCTTGGCCGGTCCGCGCCAGCCGGGCTCCCGGATGTCCTGCTCGACGCCCCGCCCGGGGTGAGCTGTCCGGCCACGGCCGCCGTGGCTGCGGCCGACTGCATCGTGCTTGTGGCCGAACCCACGCCCTTTGGCGTGCACGACTTGAAGCTTGCCGTGGAAGCCTTCACGCCCCTTCGCCGGCCCATGGGCGTGGTCGTGAACCGGGCCGGCTCCGGCGACGCCGCGCTCGGGCGGTTTTGTCGCCAGGCCGGGCTGCCGATCCTGGCCGAAATCCCGGACGACCGGAAGGTCGCCGAGACCTACGCCCAAGGCGGCCTGCTCGCCGAGGCCGCACCCGGTTACCGCAGCCTGTGCCTGGGCCTGGCCTCGGCCGTGGACGGGCTCGCCGGGGAGGTCCGCCATGCGTGAGATCGTGGTCTTAAGCGGCAAGGGCGGGGCGGGGAAGACCTCGCTGACCGCCGCCTTCGCCGCCCTGGCTCGGAACAAGATCCTGTGCGACCTCGACGTGGACGCGCCGGACCTACACATCCTGCTTGACCCCTTCAACACCGACCGCCGGGCGTTCGTCTCGGGGAACCTGGCCCGCATCAATGCGAACCGCTGCGACGGCTGTGGCCTGTGCCAGGAGCTGTGCCGGTTTGGCGCGGTCGGGCCGGGGCCGGACGGAACCAGGCAGGTGCTCCCCCACCGCTGCGAGGGCTGCAAGACCTGCGTGGCCCTGTGCCCGCGCGGGGCCATCGACTTCCTGCCCCGGACCTGCGGCTTCCACGCGGTTTCCGACACCCGCTTCGGCAAGCTCGTCCACGCCCGGCTCGACCCGGGCGCGGAGAATTCCGGCCGCCTGGTGACGTTGCTTAAAAAGCAGGCCCGGGAGCTGGCGAAGCGGGACGGGTTGGAGCTGATCCTGTGCGACGGCTCGCCCGGCATTGCCTGCCCGGTCATCAGCGCCCTGTCCGGCGCGTCGCTTGCGGTGCTGGTCACCGAGCCCACCCCGTCCGGAATCCACGACCTCAAGCGCGTGGCCGGGCTGTGCGACCATTTCCGCCTGCCCGTCGCGGTCATCATCAACAAGTACGACCTCAACCCCAAGGAAGCGGCCGGCATCGGCAGCTACTGCGCGGCCGGCGGCTACGTCCTGCTCGGCTGCCTGCCGCACCATCCGGACGTGACCCGGGCCATGGTGCAAAAGCGCACCCTGCCGGAATACGGCGGTCCCCTGGCCGGGATCGTCGCCGGCCTGTGGAACGGCATCATCAACCTGGCCGGCAAGACGCCTCGGCCCCTCTAACAGGAGTACACGCATGGAAACCTACCGCATCGCCATTCCCTCGACCCTTCCCGGCGGCATGGACAGCGCACTGAGCGCCCATTTCGGCCACTGCGACTGCTACACGGTCGTGGATGTGGCCGCCGGCGAGATCACCCAGGTCGGCTCCCTGCCCAACGTCCCCCATGTCCAGGGCGGCTGCATGGCCCCGGTCAACCATCTGTCCCAAAACGGCGTCACCGTGCTGGTGGCCGGCGGCATGGGCCTGCGCCCGCTCATGGGGTTTTCCCAGGTTGGCATCCAGGTCTATCACGGTGGCGAGGCCGGCTGCGTCAAGGAAGCCGTGGAAGCCTTGCTGGCAGGGAAATTGATACGCTTTACCAACAAACAGACCTGCGCGGACAGTCACCAATAGCGTCCCGCCAAGCCGAACCGGGGTCAGACGAACGACCGTTCGATATTGGGAGAGGATACTGTTGACTCGCTCCCCAAGATAGTCGAAACTTGGGCTATTATGTCGCAGGATCCTGCAAGGAATGGCATGTCAGGGCAGCGCGGCCGCATGTGCCTGACACAGCTGACGAAATCATCCATGAGTGCTTCCGGTTCATGCAGCATGTTGGGAATGCGGGGAAAGCATTCGCCGTGGAAGGCGGCGCCAGGATCTGCCAGACGGCTCATGGACCGTTGCGGCAGTTCGACTTGGCCCCGGGGTGAACCATCGGGGAGCTGTCCGCCACACGCGCGGGGGCATTCTGACTTCTGGCCGGCGCCGGATCGTTTCCGGCGCCGGCCAACGAGGGCGCAAGCTTGACCCTGGCCGTGAAACCGGGCTTCCGCGGCCGGCTTGCCGGCTACGCACGGCCCGGCGGGCGAACAAGCAGGCCGCGGATCCATCTGCGCTTCCTGCGGGGCCGAGCAGACCGGGGGCCGAGGTCAAGCCAGAATGCAGGGCGCCCTGCTCGCTCCCGGGGAAGTGGTGGAACGATCTTCTTCATGAGGCGCGACTGCGTGAGCGTGTTTCGCGACGTTCTTGTGGGCCTGGAGAATATGTGTTGGCAAGCGCAAGGCGCGGGGTTTTTGGGGACATTGCCCGCAAACGGTCAGATAACAGGACGAATCCACGAAGGAACACCTGTTGCTGGGAGCTCTTGAAGCCTGGCTGGTCGCCGGAGTGAGACAAGAATGCCAACGCATGCCGGTGTTCTTCAGAAATGGTGTGTTATGGGGGGGGAGCCTCTCCTTTATGCGCTGCTGTTCTCCGTGGGCCTGGGCAAAGCAAGTAGCCGAGAAATTTCAGGGACCAAAGTGGTAGGAATTGCCGCTGGTCATGCTCGTTCGTATGCTCGTCACGATTGCCATCAACAAGAGGACGGTGTACAATGACAAAAATTATACCTTTCTCGTTTAATGGATGAGAGCTGGAATAGAGAAAATTTTTGCCATTATAAGGTAATGTTTCTGAGACCGCACGGTTGCTGACTTCACTTATAGGATGCGCCGTATGCGAACTGGCAGGCTGCAGTTCTTGAATGCTTCATCGTGTTCAAATATACAGCCTACTCCTGCGACCAAACTCAGAAGCATTCGAGGGCATAAAATTTTCAAATCAGTCTGTCGGGTCAGACACAAGGGGCTGGTCGCAGCAATGAAATTTGTTCATTATTCCAAACGAAACAATAGTTTTTTCAAATTTGGGGGCGAGTCTGAAAGAACAGCAACACATTGTTCGTGCGGCATTTGACTGTGATTTGTGTACAAACAATGTCCGTAGTGATAACAGTATGGATTCCAAAAAGAAACAACCATTTTATCATTTTCTCGGATGGCGCGACGAGCTTGAACCAAACAAGGATTTCCTGGCGCAACCCTGTAGTGAACAGAACTCAGATGTGTGCAAGACCGGTATCAATCCGATTGAACGTTCGATATCCCAAGATAGAGACGAAAGACAAATCTTCGGCTCGCCGGACTTGAACAAGCCCAACAGGCGGGAACCACTTCCGGGCTTGGAAACGTGCACCGCAAAGCAGCGAGGCCTTATCCGGGCCGCGTTCGATCAGGACTTTTATCTCACGAACAATACGGATTTGGCCGGCCTGTCCCCGACGGAGGCGTTGGCGCATTATCTCCGCTTTGGCTGGCGCGAAGGCCGTGATCCCAGCCAGGATTTCTCGACGCGATTTTATCTCGCTCAGAAT
>JBKICS010000411.1:0-3489 GCA_046567015.1 Acidobacteriota bacterium
CATCGCCCCGGCCCGGGCGGGCACGGCGGTCGGGAGCGGGGCTGCGGCCGGGAAATGCGGCGACGGGGTGTGCGATGATTTCGAGCGGACCAAGGGCGTGTGCCAGCAAGATTGCGGGGCGGGCCCGGGAACCGCGACTTCGGGGCCGGCCCGGGCCGGAAACCAGTAACCAGGCTTGCCGCCTCGGACGGTTGTGACGCAATTTCGGCTCGTACCCTGCCTTCTCGGGCTGCTCGGCGCTGTCGGCCTGACGCTTGCCGCCTCGGCGCTGCTGGTCATTCCCTGGTGGGCCTCCCTGGCTGGCCTCAGCGCAGCGGCGCTGTTGGCGGCCTGTCTCGTCAGTCCGTTTTTCGGCCTGTGCGCCACGGCCTTCACCCTGATCATCGCCACGGCCAACCTGTTCTATCTGGTGGTGGGTACCCTCCAGCTCCATTTCTATCCGTATTATTTCCCGCTTTTTTGCACCTGCCTGGGGATGCTCGCCCGGGCCGGGCAGAAGCGGCTGTCCCTGTCCCCGCGCTCGGCCTTCTGGCCGGTGCTGCTGCTGGTGCTGGCCGGCGAGACCGTGACCATCCTGTGGACGCCCCATCCGGGCTGGGGGCTGGCCAACATCTTCCGGCTCATCCTGAACCTCCTGCTCTACGCCGCGATCCTGGTGCTGTGCGACAGCCGGCGTCGGCTGGACCTGCTGCTCAAAACCGTCCTGGCCAGTGCGCTCATGACCTCCATCGGGGTCATCGCCGCCATGTACTACGAGCTGGATCTGCACCGCTATCTGACCTCCCGCTGGGCCCTGGAGCTGCATCTCTACACCATCCGGGCCGGCGGCATCGAGTCCTGGAACCAGAGCGCGGGCCTGCTCAGCGTGGCCAGCTTCATCGCCGCCGGCTATGCCGTGCTGGCCAGGGCGCGGCTTGCCCGGGTGTTGTGGGCGCTTGCCAGCATGTATTTTTTCTGCACCATGCTGTTGCCGGCCAGCCGGGGGGCGCTTTTGGGCTTCATGGGCGCGGCCATGCTGCTGCTTGTGGCCCTGCCGGCCACGCGGCGGATCTTTATCAGGAAGTCCACGCTGTTCGTGATTTTGGTCATCGCCGGCATGCTGATCACCACCCCGGGCTACATCGACCGCATGCTGGTCGGTTTCGGCTATACCGGCGAGCTGCTGTTCAGCAAAAAGAAGTCCTCGACTTCCAGCAGCAGCGACGCCACCGGCCTGTCCACCCGGTTTAAGATCTGGGCCAAGGGCTTTCGGGCCATGGGCGCGGAACCGGACACCGTGGTCGGGGGCCTGGGGGCCGGCGGCTTCACCTACAAGGTCGATGTGTTCGAGGTCCACAACATCTATCTGGCCTACTACTATGACATGGGTCTGGTCGGCCTGTTTCTGCTGGCCTTTTTCTGCTTCATTTTCCTGGGGCGCACCGTGCCGGTCTACCATGCCTTCCAGGCCCGGCTGCTGCTTCCGCCCGGGACGGGCGAAGCGACGGGCCGGGATTTCGTCCTGGTCATGTTTTACGCCGTCCTGACCGCCCTTGTGGCCGAGGTGGCCGTTCACGGCATCGTGGACTACGACCTGACCTCGTTCGTCTCGCGCTATGCCTTCTTCTACCTGGGCCTCTACGACGTGGTCCTACGTCTGGCCCGGCAGCGCCTGGACGGCCCGGGTTTCGCCGCCGTACCCTTGTCCGGCCGGCCCCTTGTCGCCGCCCGTCCGGCGTGATAGCCCGTCTCTCGCCGCGCCAGGCGGCCCCACACTCGCTGATCGGACCTGCCCATGCCCTCTGAAATCTTCGGTAATCCGGCCTTTACCCGCTTCTGGACCGCCCGCAGCGCCTCGGGCTTCGCCTACCACATGACCGCCGTGGCCGTGGGTTGGCAGGTCTATGCCCTGACCGGCAGCGCCTTTATGCTGGGGCTCGTCGGGCTGGTGGAATTTCTGCCCCAATTCCTGCTCACCCTGGTGGTGGGGCAGGTGGCCGACCGCTTCGACCGCCGCCGCATCGCCGAGGTCTGCCAGCTGGTGGAGGCGCTGGCCCTGCTGCTGCTCTTGGCCGAGACGGTCGGCGGCTGGCTGGGCCTTGGCGGCATGTTTGCCTGCGTGGCGCTCATCGGCGCGTCCCGGGCCTTCGAAACCCCTTCGCTCCAGGCGCTCTTGCCGGGTCTGGTCAGCGCCGAGTCCCTGCCGCGCATGCTGGCCTGGAGCGGTTCGGTGTGGAAGACGGCCATGATCCTGGGGCCGGCCGCCGGCGGGGTGCTCTACATGCTGGGGCCGGCCGTGGTCTATGCCCTTGGGGCATTGCTCTACGTCCTTGCCAGCCTCACGGTGCGCTCCATTCCGGCCACGGCCCGGCTGGCCGGTCCGGCCGGAGGGCTGTGGCGCACGGCCCTGGACGGGCTGCGGTTTATCCGCCTGCGGCCGGTCATTTTCGGGGCCATTTCCCTGGACCTGTTTTCCGTGCTGCTCGGCGGGGCCACCGCCCTGCTGCCGGTGTTCGCCCGGGACATCCTGGCCGTTGGGCCGGGCGGACTTGGCGCGCTTCGGGCCGCGCCGTCGTTTGGGGCCCTGGCCATGTCGCTTTTTCTCACCCGGTTTCCGCTGCACCGGCGGGTGGGTCGCACCATGTTCGCGGCCGTGGCCGTCTTCGGCCTGGCAACCGTGGTCTTCGGCCTGTCACGGTCCTTTCCCCTGTCCCTGGCCGCCCTGGCCGTGCTCGGGGCCGGGGATATGGTAAGCGTGGTCATCCGGGCCACCCTCATTCAGATCGACACCCCCGACGCCCTGCGCGGCCGGGTCAGCGCCGTCAATGCGGTGTTTATCGGCGCTTCCAACCAGCTGGGCGATTTCGAATCGGGCCTTATGGCCTCTTTGCTCGGCGCGGTGGGGGCGGTGGTGGTGGGCGGGCTTGGCACCCTGGCCGTGGTGGTCCTGTGGGTGCGCTTTTTCCCGGAACTGGCCCGTCGCGACCGGCTGGTGCCCGAAGCGGCGTCTTCGCAGGGGCCGGCGGACTAGGCTTGGCTTGCCTTACAGGCGGTTGCCCCGTATCCAACCAAGGGGCGCGGCCGGGAAGCGGCGGCCCGGGGAGGCGCAATGGACGCACAGGCGTGGCGCACAGAATTCGCGGTAACGGCCGATACGGTGTTTTTCAACCACGCGGCGGTCTCGCCCCTACCGCGCCGGGCTTGCCTGGCCGGCCACGAGGTCTTTGCCGAGCGCTGGCGACGGGCGTCAAAGGACTACATGCGCTGGATCGGCCTGGTGGCCGAGGCCCGGGAGCGGGCCGCCCGGCTGCTCGGCGCGACGCCGGAGACCGTGGCCTTTACCGGCAACACCTCCTGCGGCCTGTCGTTGGTCGCCGCAGGCCTTGACTGGAAACCCGGCGACAAGGTGGCCGTCACCTGGCCGGATTTCCCGTCCGTGCGCTTTCCCTTCGACAATCTGGCCCGCATCGGCGTCACCGTGGTGGAGATCCCCAAGCACGACGGCGTGGT
>JBKICS010000412.1:0-6248 GCA_046567015.1 Acidobacteriota bacterium
GTCCTGGCCAAGACCGGCCCGGTCACGAGCCCGGCCACGGCCTGGGAGCCCACCACGCCGCAGCCGGCCAGCATGAAATAGGCCACCAGGGTCGCCCGCATGGCATGACGGTCCAGGCCCAGGCGGCAGACCCAGGCCACGATGGGCGGTCCGTTGATGCCGATGGCCCCGCCCAGGCAGCCGGCCACGAACCCGGCCGCCACGCCCCAGCCGCATCCGGCCGGACCCAGGCGGCAGGAGCCGCGCCACTGGTTGGCGACAAATGCGAAGATGGCCAGGGCGAGCACGGTCTTGAGCCAATGCCCCGGCAACGCGCCCAGGGCGTACACCCCCAGGGGCATCCCGGGCAGGGAGGCGGCGAGGAGCAGGACCAGCGGTGCGAACCGGATGTGGCGGCCAAGACGCGCCACCATGACGGTATTGAGGACCAACGCCAGGGTGGTGCACACCGGCACGGCCAGCTTCAGATCAAATACCAAGGCCAGGATGGGCAGGGCGATAAGCGTCGAGCCAAAGCCCGCCAGCCCCTGGGTGAACCCGCCGCAAAAGGCGGCCAGACTCAACATGCCGACGGTTGCCAGATCCATATCCACTCCCCTCGCCGCGCAGCCACGCTTGCCATTTTGATTTGCGCAACGCTGCGATGGACCATAATATCACGAAGAGTCTGCCGCAAACGCATTGATCGGCACCTGAGGTTCACAAAACATGCACATGCTCGACCCCTGGCAGCTGCGCACCTTCCTGGCCGCCGTGGCCGCCGCCTCGTTTCGCCGGGCCGCCCAGGAGCTGGCCTTGTCGCCGTCGGCGGTGACGGCGCAAATCCGGGCCCTGGAGGCGACCCTGGGGGTAAAACTCTTTGCCCGGGCCGGCAACCGGGTCACGGTCACGGAACACGGCCGCCGCCTGGCCGGCTACGCCAGGCGCCTGCTCGACCTGGAGGCCGAGACGCGCCAGCGGATGGCCGGGGGCGAGGCGCGAGAGCCCGAATTGACCGTGCGCCTGTCCGAGAGCCTGGGGAGCGTCCTTCTGCCGGCCATTTTGCCGGCCTTTCGCCGCCGCTTCCCGGGAGTGGCCCTGCATCTGGCCACGTACTCCCGCCTGGGGCTGGTCCGGGAGCTGCGCCAGGGAACCGTCGATTGCGGCATCGTCCTGGGGGATCCCTATGTGGCCGAGGGCGTGGCCATGACGGTCATCCACCGGGAGCCCATCGTGGCCGTGGTCGCTCCGGGCGACCGGCTGGCCGGGCACGGCCGCGTCGGGCCGGCCGATCTGGCCGGCCGGGAGCTGCTCGTCACCCGCCATGTCTGGAGCAACCGGGAGCGTGTCGAACGCGCCCTGGACCGGGCTGGCGTTTCGCTTGCGGCGGTCACGGAATCGACCAGCCTGGCCATCCTGCTCGGCTGCGTGGCCGCCGGCCATGGTCTGGCCCTGGCCCCGCGCCTGGCCGTGGCCGCACAGGCCCGGGCCGGGCTCCTCACGCTGCTTGCCTGGGACGACGCGCCGCTGTCGGCGGCCGTGACCGTCATGCGCCTGGCCGGACGGCAGCCAGGGCCGGCGCAACAGTATTTTTTCGACCTGCTCTGCCAGGAACTCAAGGCCGGAAGCCGTGAACCGCACGACGGCCAGGAGGGCTGAGCGCACTGGGTCGGCGCATCATTGCTCTCCTCCCGAGCCAGTGCAAATCCTCTTGACTTACTACCCAAATGGAGCGAATATTTTCAATAATGCTACTGGCATCGATTTATCAGTCATTTGATCTTTCTTAAGGCATCCCTGGGACAGCCCCAGTTCCCCCGCGAAACAGTCGTCTGGCTGGCGGCAGGCACTGCGATACCGCGACAATCCAGCGCGTGCTGCGTCCGCAAGGCTTGCCAATGCCAGTACTATAATAACAATATTCAGCCAATGACCTTTCTGTCCAGGGTATATTTCGCCAAAAAAACATAACCATGCAACCCCCACCCAAGCCTCACAACAAGGCGGCGGCCATGACCGACAGAAAATATGCCTTCACCTGGAATCTCCTGGGCGACATTGAACTGGGCCGACCCAACCTTGGGCCGACAACCCGGGTCGAGGTCTATCGGCTCATGCAATTCGCCTTTCGCGATGTCCTCGAAGCCACGGTCGGCACGGAAAAGACCGACGAAATTTTCTATGAATCCGGGAAACTCGCCGGGTTCCATTTCTACAAATACGTCTTTGGCCACACAACGGACTTCGAGGAATTCATCAGGAAGCTCCAGGACGCCCTCAAAGCCATGGGCATCGGCATCCTGCGGGTCGAGAAAGCCGATCTCCAGGCCGGTTCCTTCGTGGTTACGGTCTCGGAAGACCTGGACTGCTCGGGCCTCCCGGAGTCGGATTACGAAATATGCGTCTACGACGAGGGTTTTATCGCCGCGCTCATGGAGGGTTTCACCGGCAAGCAATTCAAGGTGAAGGAGGTGGACTGCTGGTGCACCGGAGACCGGACCTGCCGCTTTAACGCCGAGATGATCGGCGAGTAGACGGGAGGGCAGACGTCCATGCCGCAACCGTTGCACGACGACCTGCTGGCCGCGATCAACCGTACGGACTGGCTCGCCGCCCGGGACATCCTGGAGCGGATACTGCGGCAGTGCGGGCTTGATTCCGGGTCCGGCGCGTCGACCGACGCCGTGGTCGCGGCCCTGCGCGCCGTACTGGAACAACCCAAGCCCGCGAATCAGCTTCCGGCCGGCCTGGACGGCCATGCCGAACTCCAGACGCTGCTGCGCGATCTTGCCGCCCTCCGCGCCTTCACCCTTGGCCTGTCCCGGGGAGATCTGGCCCAAACCCTGCCCCTTACGGGGTACCTGGGCGGCGTCCTCAAAATGCTGCAAGCCAACCTCAAGCACCTGACCTGGCAGACAACCATGGTCGCCAAGGGCGATTTTACGCAACGCGTCGATTTCATGGGAGAGTTCGCCGATGCCTTCAACGACATGGTGCGGCAGTTGGCCAGCGCCAGAAAGGAACTGGTCAACAGCGAGGAACGGTATCGGACACTGGCGGCCACCGATCCCCTCACCGGGCTTTACAACAGAAGGCATTTTTTCGAGACGGCATTGAAGGAATTCTACAAGGCCGAGCGCGCCTCGCGCACCATTTCCCTTGTTATGCTCGATCTGGATTTGTTCAAGATCACCAACGACGTGCATGGGCACGCCGCCGGGGACGCCGTGCTCAAGGAAGTCTCGTCACGGCTGGTCGCTGGGCTGCGCATGAGCGACACGGCCTGCCGCTTCGGTGGGGAAGAATTCGTCATTGCCCTGCCGGAAACCAGCATCGAGCAGGCCAGTCAAATCGCGGAACGCATTCGGAGCGCCATCGAGCAGACGCCGATCATCCACGGGCGGCATGTCATGGACATCACCGCCAGTCTCGGGATCAGCCAGTTCCAGGGGACCGGCTCGGATCGGATCATTTCTGAGAAGGATATCGAACGAACCATCAGCCGGGCGGACAAAGCCCTCTACAAAGCCAAGAACGCCGGCAGGAACACCGTCGCCATCTGCCCCTGACCCCGCGCCGCGTCAGGCCCCGGCCATACCGGCCTGAAGTCCCAACGACGGCCTGGCCCACGCCGGGATCATTCCGGTCGCTGCAGGCGGCAGCCGTCGCGGACCTCGGCCCGGCCGGCCAGGAAACGGGCCATGGACGGGGCCAGGAGCACCACCAGAAAAAAGCGCAAGGTCTGCATGGTCATGATGCAGGCGAAATCCACGCCTGGCGAACTGGCGGCGATGACCGCCACCGAGTCCAGGCCGCCGGGACTGGTGGCCAGGTAGGCGGTGAGCCCGTCCATGCCCGTCAGCCGGGACAACAGCCAGGACAGGCCGCCGCAAAAGGCGATGAGCGCCCCGATGGAGGCCAGGATGGCCGGCAGGGCCCGGGCGGCGTAGCCGGCCACCGACCGGGTGAAGGCCAGGCCCACGCGCCAGCCGATGCCGGCATAGGCCGCGGCGAGCAGCCAGGGCGGCAGCTCGATCTCGGCCGTGCCGGACAGGCGCAGGGCCGCGCCAAGGAGCATGGGGGCGAGCATGGCCCCGGCGGACAGGCGCGTGCAAAGGCCCACGGCCGCGCCCAGGGCGATGAGCCCGGCCGAGCTCGCCAAGGCCCAACCAGAGGCCGGAAACCAGACCGTGGCCAGGGGGGACGGCGGGGGCGCGGCCGGCGCGGCCAGATGGGCCACCAGGGTGGCGGCCAGGGCCACGCACAGGACGCGCAGGTACTGCATGAAGGCCACCAGCCGGGCGTCGGCGCCGCAGGCGTCGGCCATGACCACCATGGCCATGGCTCCGCCCGGCGAGGTGCCCCAGATGCCGGTGGTCCCGGGCATGAAGCCCAGGCGGCACAGCTGCCAGCCCAGCGCGGCGCTGGCCGCGATGCTGGCCAGGATGACGGCGGTAAAGAGATGCCAGCTCGCGGCCAGGGTGGGCAGCACGGCCGGCGTGGCGGCCCGGGCAATGAGACAGCCGACGACGGCCTGGGACAGGATGTACGGGACACGGCCGAGTTGGATCGCGCCGCCGGCCAGGGCCAGGGCGATGCCGGCCAGAATGGGGCCAAGCAGCAGCGCCGCCGGCAGGTCCACGGCGAGCAGGCCGGCGGTGACGACAACGGTCAAGGCCAGCAGCGCAAGCCACTGGCCTTTCGGTCCCGGGGAAAATCGCCGGGCGGATGATCCGGGCGGGTCGGACGCGACGGTCATGCCGCCCTCGGGGCGCGGCCCCGAAGTCCGACGCCTGAGCTTCGGGACAACGCCCGCAAACAGTTCCCTCGATGCGGTGCAACGCCGCGCCTGCGCATGGTGCGCCTCTCGATCAAACCGGCAAGCGCACTAGCCGCCGCTTCCTGTCCCAGCCGACCGTTTTGCCAGCCAGCCCCAAGAACCCCTCAAAGAACTTCTTCCCGTTGGGGGGCCGGGGGGGTGGTCGCCCCCGGCCGCCGGAGGCATCTTCCGCCTTCTTCTCCCACTGGCCTAGCGCACCATGCGGCCGATGCGGCCAAAGCGGATGTCGGCCGGGCCGTCCCAGGACCAGTAGATGACCCAGGCCTTGCCCCGGATCTTGTCCTTGTCGACGAAGCCCCAGAAGCGGGAATCGTAGGACTCGTCGCGGTTGTCGCCCATGACGAAGTACTTGCCGGGCGGCACGGTGATGGGGCCGAAATTGTCGCGGCGCTGCTGCAGGCCGGGATCGGTGTGCTTGATGTAGGGTTCGACGAGCGTTTCGCCGTTGCGCGTCAGCACCTTGTCCTTCATCTCCAGCACGTCGCCGGGCACGCCGATGATGCGTTTGATGAAGTCCTTGGTGGTGTCCTCGGGGAACTCGAAGACGATGACGTCGCCGCGCTGGGGATCTTCAAGCGGCATCACCACCTTGTCGGTGAAGGGGATGTGGGTGCCGTAGATGAATTTGTTGACCAGCAGGTGGTCGCCGATGAGCAGCGTGTCGAGCATGGACCCGGAAGGGATCTTGAAGGCCTGGACCACGAAGGTGCGAATGACAAAGGCCAGGACCAGGGCTACGGCCAGGGCTTCCAGATATTCCAAGAGCAGTTTTTGCCATCTCGGATTCATCGTCATGATTCCTTGTTTGTGTTGAAGGGAGGCGGCCGGGGCACGGCAGGGCCGCAGGTGGGGCGCGACGGGCTTGGGGCCTAGTCTTCGGTGGCCCTAAGCGCCGCCAGGAAGGCCTCCTGGGGCAGTTCGACGTTGCCCATGCGCTTCATCCGCTTTTTGCCTTCCTTCTGTTTTTCCAGAAGTTTGCGCTTGCGGGTGATGTCGCCGCCGTAGCACTTGGCGATGACGTTCTTCCCGATGGGGGAATTGCGTTCCCGGGCAATGATCTTCGTGCCGATGGCGGCCTGAATGATGACTTCGAACAATTGGCGCGGGATGACGCGTTTGAGCTTGAGCGCCAGGGCGCGGCCGTACTGGTAGGAGTTCTCCCGGTGGACGATGACGGCCAGGGCGTCCACGGGATCGCCGTTAATGAGAATGTCGAGCTTGACCAGGTCCGAGGCCCGGTAGTCGATGATCTCGTAGTCCAGGGAGGCGTAGCCCCGGGTGGAGGACTTGAGGCGGTCGAAGAAGTCGTAGACGATCTCGGCAAAGGGCAGTTCGTAGGTGATGACCACCCGGGTGGCGGTCAGGTAGCGCACGTCCTTTTGGATGCCGCGCTTTTCCTCGCACAGTTTAAACACCCCGCCCACGTATT
>JBKICS010000413.1:0-10841 GCA_046567015.1 Acidobacteriota bacterium
GTCCTCGGGCAGGCCGCGCTCCCGGCGCATGGCGGGCAGGTCGCGGGGGGCGTCGTCAAAGGGCGCGGCAAAGGCGGAGCAGATCTGCACGCACTGGCCGCACAGGACGCAGCGCGCCGCGTCGATCACGTGAGCCTCGCCGTCGCGGCCGGATATGGCCCCGACCGGACAGATGGCGGCGCAACGGCGGCAGCCCGTGCACAAGGCGGGATCAATGGCAATGATGGGGGAAGGGCTCGTCATGACCGTTCCTCGTCGGCGCGCGTCCCGACCCCGGCCAGGGCCAGGGCGGCTTCGACGTTGCGGCGTTTCTTGAGTTTCACCGGATCGATCAGGGCCAGGGCGTCGGTCGGGCAGGCGGCCAGACAGGCCGGCCCCTGGGGACGTTCCCGGCACAGGTCGCACTTGCTGGCCAGAAGCGCCGGCTCAAGGGTCGCCTCGCCAGAGACCGGATCGACCACCCGGCGCAGCGCCGGCGCGCCGTCCACGATCACCTGCGCCATCTCCATGGCCCCCACCGGACAGGCGGTCATGCAGGTCTTGCAGCCCACGCACTTTAGCGCCTCGACCATCACGCCGCAGTCCGTGCGGCGGATGGCGGCGTTCGGGCACACGGCCAGGCACGGGGCGTCCTCGCAGTGGCGGCAGCCCACCGGCACGCGCACGGTCTCGACCCGGGTCAGGTAGAGCCTGGGGATGAGCGGGCCGCGAAGGCTCCCCACGGTGGCCCCGCCCGGAACATGGGCGGCGGCGCAGGCCAGTTCGCAGGCCCGGCAGCCGATGCATTTGGCGGCCGTGGCCAGGATGAAGGGATTTAGGCGGGATGGCATGACGGATGTTCCTTTTCTAGGTTGGCGGGCGGCGTCGCCGCTGCGGCGTCCTCGATTTTGCGCACGGCCACGGCGCAGGCCTTGAGCTGCGGCGTGCCGGTCACGGGATCGGCGGCGGCGATGGTGAGCGCGTTGGCCGGGCTTTCCGAGAAGTGAAAGGTCATGAACACCAGCCCGGGCCGGACCCGGCGCGTCACCCAGGCTTTGGCCCGGACCGCGCCCCGGCGGGAGCACACCTCGACGGCGTCGCCGTCGGCGATGCCGTGGGCGGCCGCGTCCTCGGGATGGATCTCGGCCAGTTCCTCGGGCCAGGTTCCGGCCAGGCCGAAGCAGCGCCGGGTCATGGTGGCGGTGTGGTAGTGGGCCGCCACCCGGCCGGTGGTCAAGGTCAGGGGAAAGTCGGCGTCGGGCGGCTCGGCCGGTTCCTTGTGGGTAAGCGCCGCGAACTTGCCCGGGCCGCGGGCGCAGCCGCCCACATGGAGAATGGGTGTGCCGGGGTGGGCTTCGTCGGGGCAGGGCCACTGGATGCCGCCGGCTTCGAGGCGGGCGTAGGTGATGCCGGCGTGGCTCGGCGTGAGCCGGCGCATCTCGTCAAAGACGGCCTCTGGCGAGGCGTAGCGTTCCGGCCGGCCCAGGCGGGTTAAAAGCTCGGCCAGGATTTCCCAGTCCGGCCGGCTGTCCCCAACCGGTGCTACGGCCCGGCGGATGCGCTGGACCCGGCGCTCGGTGCTGGCAAAGGTGCCGTCCTTTTCGGCGAAGCTCGCCCCGGGCAGGACCACGTCGGCGAGCCGGGCGGTCTCGGTCAGAAAGATGTCCTGGACCACCAGGAAGGGCACGTGGCGCAGGCAATGCTCCACATGGGCGATGTCCGGGTCGCTTCGCATGGGGTTTTCGCCAAAGACATAGAGGGCTTTCAGGCGGTCGGCCTCGATGGCCTCGAGCATCCTCGGCACGGTGAGCCCCGGCGTCGCAGGGAGGGTCACGCCCCAGGCCGCCTCGAAGGCGGCGCGCACGGCGTCGTCGGTGACGGACCGGTAGCCGGTCAGGACGTTTGGCAGTGCGCCCATGTCGCAGGAGCCCTGGACGCTATTTTGGCCGCGAAGCGGATTGACCCCGGTCCTGGGCCGCCCCAGGTTGCCGGTGAGCAGGGCCAGGTTGGAAACGGCCAGGACGTTGCTCGTGCCGGCGGTGTGCTGGGTGACGCCCATGGTGTAGTAGAAGGCGGCGTTTCGGGCCCGGCCGATGATCCGGGCGGCCTTGCGGATGGCCTCGGCCGGCACGCCGGCGATGGCGGCCACCGCGCCGGGGTCGAAGGCGGCAAGGCTCTGGCGAAAGGCCGTAAAATCCTCGGTAACGGCGGCCACGGCAGCCGGGTCGACCAGGCCCTCGTCCAGGATCACCCGGGCAATGGCCGAGAGCAGGGCGGTGTCCGTGCCCGGGCGCAGCCGCAACCAGACGTCGGCATGCCCGGCCAGGTCGATGGCGCGCGGATCGATGACCACAAGCGCCGCGCCCTTGCGCCGGGCCTCCAGCATGCCCAGGCCAATGATGGGGTGGCACTCGGTGGTGTTGGAGCCGATGACGACCATGCAGTCGCCGGGCCCCATGTCCCACAGTTCCCGTATGGAGTTGGTCATGGAGCCGCTGCCGAGAGAAGTGGCCAGACCGGCCACGGTGGGGGCATGTCAGAGCCGGGCGCAGTGATCGACGTTGTTGGTGCCGATGCCGGCGCGCAGGAGCTTCTGGAAGAGGTAGTTCTCCTCGTTGGTGCAGCGGGCGCTGCTGAGCCCGGCCACGGCGTCGGGGCCGAAGGCGGCGGCGGTCCCGGCCAGGCGGTCGGCGACGAGCGTGAGGGCCTCGTCCCAGGAGGCCGGGGCCAGCCGGCCGTTCCGGCGGATAAGCGGGGTCGTCAGGCGATCGGCGTGGTGGACGAAATCGAAGCCGAACCGGCCCTTGGCGCACAGCGCTCCCTGGTTGACCGACGGTTCGGGGCCGGGCGAGACGCTGACGATGCGGCCATCCGCGACCTCCAGGGTCAGGGCGCAGCCGACGCCGCAATAGGGACAAATCGTATGGGTGCGTTGCATGGTCACGCCCTTGCACAGTGCTCGCGCGGTGTGGGTCTGTCGCTATCTGTCTGAATTATTGTTGAAATCATGAGGATACGCCGGGAGCGCGGGGGGCGCCGCCAACAGAGGGCACGGCAGTGAGCCTTCGGGGGCGGGCGTATCCCTTGCGCGCGGGGTGGTCAAGTGCGTCGTGTCCCGGCCGGACGCGCTCGGAAGTGGTCGGCCAGGGGCGCGCCGTTTCGATCCGGGGCGGGACGATGGACAGCGCTTCCCCCGGCCGACGTGCGAAGATCCAGGCTCGACCGGGCGTCAAGGACGCCGCGGCCGAGGGCAAGGCTTGAAGCCCTGCCACAAGGGCCGCGACGGTCTGGCCCGTCGCGGGGGCGATGCCGGCGTCGCCCCCGAACCGGGCATAGCGACGAAAAAAACGGCCGCCTACAGGCTGTCGACCACGCCGCCGTCCACCCGCAGCGCCGCTCCGGTGGTGGCGGATGCCTGCTTGGAGCAGGCATAGACAACCATATTGGCCACCTCCTCGACAGTGGCGGCCCGGCGCAGGATCGAGGAAGGGCGGTTGGCCACCACGAAGGCCGCCGCCGTCTCTTCCAGGCTTTGCCCCGTGGCGGCGGCCTCCTTGCCGAGCATGGCAGCCAGTCCGTCGGAGAGGGTCGGGCCGGGCAGCACCGCATTGACCGTGACCCCGGTGCCGGCCATCCGCTTGGCCAGGCCACGCGCGATGGAGAGCTCCGCCGTTTTGGTGAAGCCGTAATGAATCATGTCCGGGGGAATGTTGAGCGCTGATTCCGAGGAAATGAACACCACCCGGCCCCAGCCCCGCTTGGCCATCCCCGTCAGATAGGCCCGGGACAGGCGCACCCCGGACATGACGTTGACCTCGAAAAAGCGGGTCCATTCCGCATCCGGGATTTCAAAGAAGTCTTGCAGTGCGTAAATGCCCAGATTGTTGACGAGAATATCGCAGTCCGGATGGGCGGCCGAAAGGGCCTGGCAGCCCGGGGCCTGGCCCAGGTCACCGGGAAAACCGATGAGCCGATCCCGGGGAAACTCATCGGCGAGTTTGTCCAGGGCGCGCTCAACCGCGCCGGGCGAGCGGCCGTTGACCACCACGGCGGCGCCGCTGGCGGCAAGACCCTTGGCGATGGCGAACCCGATGCCCGCCGTCGAGCCGGTGACGATGGCCAGTTTGCCAGTCAGATCGATGCGCATGTCTCATCTCCTTTCAGCCGGAGCCGGCCCGTCGAGGACCGGCGGCGGTCGGGACGCGGTTGGCGCGCCCCGAACTCCGGCTGCCGTACTTCCCTGCGACCCTAGCATGGCTTGGCGGCCGCGAACAGGCGGCCAGGGCAAAAAATGGGCCGGCACGCTTCGAACCGGTTGCTGGATTCTCCCGATTTTTTGCCTCATACTCGCAAAGCGGCGACTGGGCATTGCGTCGTGGCCGGGACTGATTATGACACGTGGAAACTGTTCCACAGGACGGGATCACCAATGACCGAGCAGCAGGGCACGCCCCGCCAAGTCGAATCCGAAGACGTCAAGACCACCCGTGGGAGCCTGGCCGCAGGCATCGACCGCCGGACCGCGAACCGTGATCTGCTGGACACGGCCATAGCGGGCCTGACCCTCGTCCGGCGGCAGGCGCCCACCGCCCAGACCTGCTACATCCACGAGCCCAGCCTTTGCCTGATCGTCCAGGGGGCCAAGCGCGTGCTGCTCGGCCAGGACATCTTCCACTACGACGCCTACAACTTCCTCATCACCTCGGTCGACTTGCCCGTCGTGTCGCAGGTTGTCGAAGCCAGCGAACAAAAGCCCTACCTGGGGTTGGTGCTGCGCTTTTCCCCACGCGACATCACCCAGCTCGTCGTCGAAAACGACGCGTTGCCGCAACCGGCGCAGCAGACCAACCGGGGCATGGCCGTCGGCAAGGTCACCTTGCCGCTGCTCGACGCACTGCAGCGCCTGGTCGGCCTGCTCGATGAACCGGAGAACATTCCCATGCTCGCGCCGCTGTTGCAGCGCGAGATCCTGTACCGGCTGCTTATCGGCGACCAGGGCGCGCGTCTGCGACAGATCGCGGCGGTGGGAACCCGCGGCAACCAGATCGCCCGGTCCATTGACTGGCTCAAGGACAACTACACCCAACCGCTTCGCATTGAGGAACTGGCCGGCCTGGTCCGGATGAGCGTTTCCACCTTTCATCGCCACTTTCGGGAACTGACGGCCATGAGCCCCCTGCAATACCAGAAGTGGCTGCGACTCCACGAGGCCCGGCAGCTCATGCTCAACGAGCACCTGGACGCGGCCGGCGCGGCCTTTCGGGTGGGCTACGAGAGCCATTCCCAGTTCAACCGCGAATACAGCCGCTTGTTCGGCGCGCCGCCGCTTCGTGACATCAAAAGCCTGCGCCGGCTCACCGGGAACTGAGGCCCGCCGCAAGCCGTTGCCCCGGTCGGTTTCGGCACGCTCAGGCGGTCGGTCCGGCCTGCCGGCGTGCGGCCGAGTCCGGCGATTCGCATGACCCGGCTCGATGGCCCGAAGGTCCGGCCCCGGCGGCGCGGCCAACCCCGGTTTCGCTCCAGGCGATGGCCGATCGTGAGCGGATCAGGCAAATTATCAGCAGGAATGGGTGTTCATCGGCGCGCGGGCTTCGGCTAGTGTGCCGTTCGTCGCAGTGTGCCGACGAACCAGGCAACCACCGGGGCGAACAGGCCTCGTGATCAGGAGAAACGAGATGTTATACAGAAAAATGCCCAAGACCGGCGACGCGCTGTCCATCCTCGGCTTCGGCTGCATGCGCCTGCCCATGGCCGATGGGCAAATCGACGAGCCCCGGGCCATCGCCCAGATCAGAAACGCCATCGACGCGGGCGTCAACTATGTCGACACCGCCTGGCCCTACCACGGCGGCGCAAGCGAACCGCTTCTCGGCAAGGCCCTCAAGGACGGTTACCGGGAACGGGTCAAGGTGGCCACCAAGCTCCCCATCTGGCTGATTCACACCCGCCAGGACATGGACCGCTACCTGAACGCCCAACTCGCACGCCTGGGCACGGACCACATCGACTACTATCTGGTCCACACCCTGGAAGGGGCGTCCTGGGACCGGTTGACCGCCCTGGGCATCGGCGCGTTCCTGGACGCGGCCAAGGCCGACGGGCGCATCGGCAATGCCGGCTTTTCCTTCCACGGCCTGGCCGAGGATTTCAAGCGCATCGTGGACGGCCATGACTGGACCTTTTGCCAGATCCAGTACAACTTCCTGGACCAGCAGTACCAGGCGGGCCTCGAAGGCCTCAAATACGCCGCAGCCAAGGAGCTTGGCGTGATCGTCATGGAACCCCTGCGCGGCGGCAACCTGGGTCTGGCCGAAGCCCCGCCGGCCGTGGCCGCGCTGTGGGACGAGGCCGAGATCAAGCGTGCGCCCGTGGACTGGGCCTTGCGCTGGATCTGGAACCACCCCGAGGTCACGGTGGTGCTCTCGGGCATGAACCGGGAAGACCACATCGCCCAGAACCTGGCCATCGCCGCCACGGCCGAGGCCGGCTCCCTGACCCCGGCGGAAGTTGCCCTGGTGGATCGGGTGGCCGCCAAGTACAAGGAGCTCATGCAGGTGGGCTGCACGGGCTGCGGCTACTGCATGCCCTGTCCCATGGGCGTCAAGATTCCGAATTGCTTTGATTTCTTGAACAAGCTGCATATGTTTGGCAACAAGGCCGACGCCAAGTTCATGTACATGGCCTTCGGCAGCGGCGTGACGACCCACGGCCGGCCGGGATTCGCCTCCCAGTGCGTGGCCTGCGGCGAGTGCCTGGACAAGTGTCCCCAGCACATCGCCATCCCGGACGAGCTGGAAAAAGTCGTCGCCGCCTTTGAAGGCCCCGACTTCCAGGCGGAAGTGGAGGCGGCCAAGGGGCATTTCAGGTCCGGGCTCGATTGATCGCCGACCGTCCGTCCGGCGCGTCTTTTGGGGCCGGCCTGGCCGGCCCCAAAAGACGCCGTACAACCCGTAATCCGAAGCCCAGGCGCGACATTCCATGAGCATACTGTATTACGACTGTTTCGCCGGCATAAGCGGCGACATGAACCTCGCCGCCATGATCGGCCTTGGCGTCGATCCCGAGCGTCTGCGCGCCGAGCTTTCCAAGCTCGGCCTGGACCATGAATTCGAGTTGCGCGTCAGCCGCGAGGCGCGAAACGGCATCCACGGCGTCCGGGTGGACGTGCGGCTGACCGCCGACGAGACCCCGCCCCCGGTCGAGGCCTGCGGGGAGCAGGGGGCGATCCGGGCCGCTGGGTCCGGCCCCGACCCCGAGCAGGATCATGACAGCCTCGGCCACGGCCATGACCAGGGCAGTCTTTGTCCTGGCCACACGCACGGCCACGGGCAGGACGGCCATGTCCATCAGCACAGCCATGGCCACGGGCAGGACAGTCACGTCCATGCCCACGTCCATGCCCACGCCCATGCGCACGGCCACACGCACGCCCATGGCCACGGCCATGACGGACCCGACCACGGGCCCGGCCAGTCGCAGGGCGGCCACGCCCACCAGCGCAATCTGGCCGACATCGAGGCCATCATCCAAGGCAGCGCCCTGGACGAGGCGGTCAAGCAGACAAGCCTTGCCATCTTTCGCAAGGTGGCCGAAGCCGAGTCCAAGGTCCACGGCAAGGCGCTCAAGGAAGTCCATTTCCATGAGGTCGGGGCCACGGATTCCATCGTGGACATCGTGGGCGCGGCCATCTGCCGCCACTGGCTTGGCGTGGACGCAGTCTGGTCGTCGTCGGTGGAACTCGGCGGGGGGGTGGTCCGCTGCGCCCACGGCCTGATCCCGGTCCCGGCCCCGGCCACGACGGAGATCCTCCAGGGCATCCCCACCACCCGGGGCGCGACCCGGCACGAGGCCACCACCCCCACCGGCGCGGCCATCCTGGCCGCCCTGGCCGAGACTTTTACCGACGCACCGGCGCTTATCCTGGAAAAAACCGCCTACGGCATCGGCCATAGGGAAACGGAATTCCCCAACGTCCTGCGGGTGCATCTGGCCCGGCCGGTCGCCTCCCGGGTTCCGGTGCGCGAGGCCCGCCTGTTGCAATGCAACCTCGACGACATGACCGCCGAGGCCCTGGGCGTGGCCATGGACGTGCTCATGGAAAACGGGGCCATGGACGTGCATTTCACGCCCATCCTCATGAAAAAGAGCCGGCCGGGCACGAACCTGTCGCTCTTGTGCGCCGTTAAGGACGAGGAGCGATTCAAGGAACTGCTTTTTCGCCACACCACGACCCTGGGCATAAAGAGCCTTCGCGTGGAAAAGACCGAACTGGACCGGGCGTTCACGCGCCTGGAAACCCCCCTTGGCCCGGTGACCATGAAGCACGCCATACGCAATGGAGCGATTGTGCGCTCCAAGCCGGAGCTGGAGGATTGCCGGGAACTGGCCGCCCGCCATGGCCTGTCCCTGGCCGAGGTCCGCGCCGTCGTCGACGGCTGCGCCGGCCGGGAGGAAAAACCGTGACGGCGTCTGCCGAGCCTTTGGCGAAATACCGCAGCCTGCTGGCCTCTCTGGCCGACCGCAAGCAGGCCGTGCTGGCTTTTTCCGGCGGCGTGGACAGCAGCTTCCTGCTCCATGCCGCCGGGCAGGCCCTGGGGCAGGGGCTGCTCGCCGTCACCCTCGACACCCCGTACGCGCCTCGGGCGGAAATCGAGGCGGCAAAAGCCATGGCCCGGTCCCTGGGCCTGCGCCACCGGGTGTTGCCGGTTCCCATTCCCGAAGCGATTGGCGACAACCCGCCCGAGCGCTGCTATCTGTGCAAGAAGACGCTTTTTCGCCTCCTGCTGGATCTGGCCGCCGGGGAAGGCATCGCCTGCGTCCTGGACGGGACCAACTTGGACGACCTGGGCGACTACCGCCCGGGCCGGCGCGCCCTGATCGAGCTTGGGATCGAAAGCCCGCTTTTGGAGGCCGGCCTGACCAAGGCCGATATCCGCGCGCTCTCCCGGGAGCAGGGCCTGCCCACCTGGGACACGCCGGCCGGGGCCTGTCTGCTGACCCGCATTCCCCACGGCGTTCGGGTCACGGAAACGGAACTGGCCCGCGTCGACGCGGCCGAAACCTGGCTTCGGAACATCGGCTTCCCGGCGGTGCGGCTCCGCAGCCACGGGGAACTGGCCCGCATCGAGGTGCCCCGCGAGCAGGTGGCCGCCCTCGTCGCGGCGGACAGGCGGCACGGCATCGTCGCGCGCCTGACCGCCCTGGGCTATCGCCATGTGGCCGTGGACCTGGCCGGCTACCGCATGGGCAGCCTCAACGAAAAAACCGCCGAAATCGGCGAGACAGAATAAATCGTATGGACGTAAACGAGACGCTTCGCGCGCTGCTGACCGGCATCCGGGACGGCAGCCTCAATGTCGAGGAGGGCGTGGAGCGGCTGCGCGACCTCCCTTTCCTGGACCTGGGACACACCAAGCTCGACCTGCACCGCTCCTTGCGAAACGGCTTCCCCGAGGTGATCTACGGCGAGGGCAAGACGCCCGAGCAGGTAGGGGAGATCTTTCTGCGCATGGGCGAGCACGCCAACATCCTGGCCACCCGGGTTTCGCCGGAGATGGCCGAGCATGTGCGCTCCCTGTGCCCGAAGACCGCCTACAACGCCCTGGGCCGCACCCTGACCCTGGTCCGGGGGGAAATCGTTTACAAGGAAGGGGAGATCGCCATCGTCACCGCCGGCACCTCCGATCTCCCGGTGGCGGAAGAGGCGCGGGAGACCTGCCGGATGCTCGGCAGCCGGGCCTTTGTGGTGTCCGACGTGGGCGTGGCCGGCATTCACCGGCTGCTCGACAAGCTGGCCGATATCCGCCGGGCCAGGGTGATCATCGTGGCGGCCGGCATGGAAGGGGCCTTGGCCAGCGTCATCGGCGGGCTGGTCTCCCAACCCATCATCGCGGTGCCCACCTCCGTGGGCTACGGCGCGGCCTTTGCCGGGCTCGCGGCGCTGCTTGGCATGCTCACCTCCTGCGCCAGCGGCGTGACCGTGGTCAACATCGACAACGGATTCGGCGCGGCCTGCGCGGCCTGCAAGATTAACAATCTCTTTGCCGCCGCGTCCTGAACCGGGACTCGCCGGCGCGCCTCTCGCGGCAGGACTGGCGCTGCGAGACCGGTGCGCGATTGGGCAGGGGGGAAGCCTCCGGCCGAACCGTGGGACAGCAGCAGGGCTTGAGAGGAAACGGATGTCCGAGCTACTCGAATTTGCAGGCATTCTTTGCGCTTGGGCCGTCCTGCATAGTTTGACCATGTCCCGGGGCTGCAAGCGGCTGCTGGCCGGAGTGCTGGGGCCGCGTTTCGCGTTTTACCGCCTGGGGTTCACGATCGTAAGCCTGGCCAGTTTCGCCCTGGTCCTTGCCGTGCTGCCGCGACTGCCGCAAACGCTCTACCATGCGCCTAGTCCGGTGGCCTGGGGCCTGTGGTCCGTGCGGTTGGCCGCGATCGTTTTTTTTCTTTGGACCGTTGCGGCCTTCGACCTTGGCGAGTTCACCGGCCTGCGTCAGGCCGTCCGGTATCCCGAGGGGCGCATCGGCCTTGACGGCGAAACCGCGCCGGCCGGAGCCCTGGTCGTGACCGGGCCGTATCGGATCGTGCGCCATCCGATGTATCTGGCCGCCACGGCGTATCTTTTTGCCGATCCGGACATGACCCTGGAGAAACTGGCGTTCGCGGTCTTCGCGCTGGCCTATTTCGTGGTCGGCTCGTTTTTGGAGGAACGCCGCCTCGTTGCGACCTTCGGCCCGGCCTACCAAGCGTACCGGCAAACCACGCCGCGCCTCCTGCCGTGGCCGCGTTTGGGCCGCGTTAAAGAGCATAAAGGGGAGCGCTGACCGCCACATCGGTCTCCCGGCACGGCCAAGCCCGAGACG
>JBKICS010000414.1:0-9462 GCA_046567015.1 Acidobacteriota bacterium
CCCCCCCGTTAAAAATTTTTGGGGAAGGTGGGGGTCTGGGGGAGGAAACCCCTTTTTTCCAAAAAGGGGTTTCCTCCCCCAGGATTTCACTCTTTATCCACCTATAAAGGAGAATCGCGATGAGTGAAGCGTACGACGCGCTGCGGGCGCGGGAGCAGGCATCCGTCATGAGCACCTATGGCCGGTATCCGTTGGCCGTGGCCTCGGCCGACGGCTGCCGCATGCGCGATCTCGACGGCCGCGAATATACCGATCTGCTGGCCGGCATCGCGGTGTGCAACCTGGGGCATTGCCATCCCGAGGTGGCCGAGGTCATTGCCGCCAAGGCCCGCGAGCTGGTGCATGTGAGCAACCTGTTCTACCAGCGCGAGCAGGTGGAGCTGGCCGAGGCGCTCAAGGCCACCTGCCACATGGGCAAGGTCTTTTTTTGCAACTCCGGGGCCGAGGCCAACGAAGGGGCCATCAAGCTGGCCCGGCGGTACATGCGCACGGTCAAAAACCGCGACGCCTACGAGATCGTGACCCTCACGCAGTCGTTTCACGGCCGCACGTTGGCAACCTTGACGGCCACCGGCCAGGACAAGATCAAGTTCGGCTTCGATCCCCTGCCCGAAGGCTTCGTCACGGTCGCGGCCGGCGACATCGGGGCCATGCGCGCGGCCGTGGGCGAGAGCACGGCCGCTGTCTTGCTGGAGTGCATCCAGGGCGAGGGCGGCGTGAAGCCGTTTACCCAGGAATATCTCGACGCCGTGGCCGAGCTTTGCCGCGAGCGCGACGTGCTTTTGATGATCGACGAGGTCCAGACCGGCATGTGCCGCACGGGCAAGTTCTGGGCGTTTCAGAATTACGGCCTGACCCCGGACGTGTTCACCTGTTCCAAGGCCCTGGCCAACGGCCTGCCCATGGGCGCGGTGCTGGCGACCGACGCGGTGGCGGCCGGGTTTGTCCCCGGTTCCCATGCCACGACCTTTGGCGGCGGGGCGCTGGTGGCGGCGGCGGCGACCAAGACCATCGAGATCATGAACCGTGACAAAATTGCCGAACGCGCCGCGCGCCTGGGCGATTTCGCCCTGGCTTTTTTTGGCGAACTCAAGGAGCGGTTCCCGGACAAGATCGCCAACGTGCGCGGCCTGGGGCTCATGCTCGGCATCGAGCTGACCTTCCCCGGGGCTGCAGTCTGGAAGGAACTGCTGGACCGGGGATTCGTCCTCAACCTGACTCAGGACACGGTGCTGCGCCTGTTGCCGCCCCTGGTCATCGAGCAGGAGGATCTCAAGCGGTTCGCCGAGGCGTTGGGCCAGGTGCTGGCCCGGGCCTAGCCGACGTTTATGCTGCAGTTTTGACAAAATCCGAATATCGGCCTGTGGCAGAGCAAAAAAACCGCCACAAAAATCGCCGGCTGCCGGGGTGTCCCAAACGCCCCGGCAGCCGGCGGCCGGCCGAAATCCACAGCGTTTTCCTCAAATAAATCGCACGGGTCCGCAACGCCGTTAAGGCCTGCGGCCGCATCCCGGGTTCGGTTTTAACCTGCCGGAAGCCCTGAAAATTCCGCTTTTTTTTCCGCTGATTTTTTCGTATAGGGTCAGTCCCATGGCCCACTTGTGTCTTTCCGATGTCAGTGTCCACTTCGGCGGGCTCCAAGCCCTCACGGAAGTGAGTTTCGATTTGCGCCCCGGCGAGATCGTCAGCCTCATTGGCCCCAACGGAGCCGGAAAAACCACGGTCTTTAACGTCATCACCGGCGTCTACCGCATTTCCGGCGGCCAGGTGACCTACGCCGACCAGACCATTTCCGGGCTTCGCCCCCACCACATCCTGGCCCGGGGCATTGCCCGCACCTTCCAGAACATTCGCCTCTTTACCGCCATGACGGCGCTGGAAAACGTCATGGTGGCGCGCCATTGCCGCAGCCGCGCCGGTGTTTTCGGCTCGGTCCTGCGCACCCGGCGGCAGCGGGCCGAGGAACGCGAGGTGCGCGACCGGGCCATGGCCGCCCTGGCCTTTGCCGGCCTGGCCGACTTCGCCCATGCCGTGGCCAAGAACCTGCCCTACGGCGAGCAGCGCCGCCTGGAAATCGCCCGGGCCCTGGGGTCCGACCCCAAGACCATTTTGCTCGACGAACCGGCCGCCGGCCTCAACCCCTCGGAAAGCCGGGAGCTCATGGAGATGATCCAGCGCATTGCCGCCACCGGCGTCAACGTGCTGCTGGTCGAGCACGACATGAGCGTGGTCATGAACGTCAGCCACCGCCTGGTGGTCCTCGACCACGGCGTATGCATCTGCCAGGGCACCCCCGAGCAGGTCCGGTCCAATCCGGCGGTCATCGAGGCCTACCTGGGTTCGGAAACCGATTAGACAACCCTGCCGCGAAAACGTCCGCACTGGCCGCAACCTCGCGGCGGCAGCGGCGACACCATGAAGAAGGAGGTTTGCGGAACATGAAAGCCAGAAGCATCATCCTCGCCCTCGTTTCCCTGTGCCTGTTGGCCGGCACGGCCTCGGCCGCCACTCTCAAGATCGGAAGCTTAAGCCCCCTCACCGGCTCCTACGCCGCCGACGGCAACGACATTGCCAACGGCACCCGGGCCGCCATCGCCGCCATCGAGAAGGACGGCGGCATCCCCGGCTTCGACAAGATCGAGCTGTTCGCCGAGGACGACGCCTGCGATCCGCGCCAGGCCGTGGCCGCCGCCAACAAGCTGGTCAACGAGAAAGTCGTCGGCGTCGTCGGCGCCTACTGCTCCTCGGCCACCATCCCGGCCTCGGAAGCCCTGGCCGAAGCCGACATCCCCATGCTGACCCCGGCCTCCACCTCGGAGAAAGTCACCGAGCGCGGCCTGCCCTACATGTTCCGCGTCTGCGGCCGCGACGACGACCAGTCCATCGCCGCCATGAAGTTCATCAAGGATGTGCTGGCCGCCAAGACCATCTACATCGTTGACGACAAGACCACCTATTCCCAGGGTCTGGCCGACAACGTCGAGAAGCTGGCCGCCAAGGAAGGCGTCAAGGTCATCGCCCATGACCACGTCAACCAGGGCGACAAGGACTTCTCCGCCGTTTTGACCAAGATCAAGGACGCCAAGCCCGACGTTCTCTACATGAGCCTGCAGAACTCCGCCTCCGGCGCGCTCATGCTCATCCAGGCCAAGCGCACCGGCGTCGAGGCCGCCATCATCGGCCAGGACGCTGTCTACCATCCCCAGCTCATGGAAATCGCCAAGGACGCCGCCGAAGGCATGTACCTGACCTTCGGCTACATCGACGAGACCACCCCGTCCTACAAGAAGTTCATGGCCGCCTACGAAAAATTCGGCAAGCCCGGCGCCTACTCGGCCTACGCCTACGACGCCGCTTATTCGCTGCTCTCCGCGATAAAGGCCGCCAAGAGCACCGACCCGGCCAAGATCAAGGCCGAACTGCTCAAGACCGAGATGCAGGGCGCGTCCAAGAAGATCAAGTTCCAGGCCAACGGCGAGTCCGGCTCCAACTACATCATCCGTGTGGTCAAGGGCGGCCAGTTCGTCAACTACTGGGATCCCCAGACCGGCAAAAAGTACTAGAAACGCTTCGTAACGCAGGGGGGAGGGCCGTCCTCCCCCCATCCGGCGGCACAGACTCATGGATTATCTTTTCCAGCAGCTCATTAACGGCCTGACGCTCGGCGGGGTCTATGCCCTGGTGGCCCTTGGCTACACCATGGTCTACGGCATCATTTCGCTGATCAACTTCGCCCACGGCGAGATCTTCGCCGCCGGCGGCTATCTCGGCGTCATCCTCCTAAGCTACATGGCCTCCCAAGGCGTCATGGACAGCCATCCCTGGTTCGGGCTGGCCTTTGCCCTGATCCTGGCCATGGGCTACTGCGCCATGCTGGCCATGGCCGTGGAAAAGGTGGCCTACAAGCCGCTGCGCTCGTCCTCGCGCCTCTCGGTGCTGCTTTCCGCTCTCGGCATGTCGATCTTTCTGCAAAACGGCCTCATGCTGACCCAGGGCGTCTACGACAAGGCCTATCCCACGGAATTCACCCACGGCGGTTTCCAGTGCCTCGGCGTTCGGGTCAGCTTCATGCAGATCGGCATCCTGGCCGTCACCGGCCTGCTGCTCGTGCTGCTCAACACCCTGGTTTTCAAGACCCGCATCGGCAAGGCCATGCGGGCCACCTCCCAGGACAAGGTCATGTCCGCCCTGGTCGGCATCCACTCCGACCGGGTCATCAGCACCACCTTCGCCATCGGCGCGGCGCTCGCCGCCGCCGCCGGCATCATGGTCGGCCTGTACTACGGCTCGGTGCGCTACGACATGGGCTTCGTTCCCGGCATCAAGGCCTTCGCCGCCGCCGTGCTCGGCGGCATCGGCAACATCACCGGAGCCATGATCGGTGGGCTCATTATCGGCATGGTGGAGATCCTGGCCGCCGCCTACATCCCCCACGGCGGCGAGTACAAGGACGTCTTCGCGTTTATCATCCTCATCGGGGTGCTCTATTTCCTGCCCACCGGCATCATGGGAGAAAACGTCGATGATACGCGGGTCTAGGAAATCCTGGCAGTATTTCGGCCTGGGCCTGGCCTGGTTCTATCTGCTCCTGTGGCCGCTTTTGGGCATCCGCGACGGCGAACTGCATTTCGCCCAGGCCACGACCGTCTGGCTGCGGGTAGCCGTGGGCGCGACCATCTGCTTCGCCCTCTATCGCCTGGGCAAGGCCGGCCGCCTGGACGGCGTGCTCCATCCCCTGGCTGCCGCCCGCGACGCCGTGGGCAACACGCTTTCCCGCGCTCCGCGCTGGATGCTGCTCGTGCCCCTGGCCGCCTTCGCCTTGAGCTACCCCATGCTCACCAACCGCTATGCCCAGGACGTGGCCATAAACGTGCTCGTCTACATCTGCCTGGGCCTGGGGCTCAACGTGGTCGTCGGGCTGTGCGGCCTGCTCGACCTCGGCTACATCGCCTTCTACGGCGTCGGGGCCTATACTTACGCCCTGCTTTCCATCCACTACAGCGTGCCCTTCTGGGTCTGCCTGCCCATCTGCGCCGCCTTCGCCGCCATTGCCGGCTGCCTCATCGGCTATCCGACCCTGCGCATGCGCGGCGACTATCTGGCCATCGTGACGCTCGGGTTCGGCGAGATCGTGCGCATCGTCATCAACAACTGGATGGCGCTCACCGGCGGCCCCAACGGGCTTTTAGGCATCAAATCCCCGGGCATCTACCTGCCCCACTTCGTCGACGGCTCCTTTTCCTTTGAATATCTGGTCATCCGCAAGCTCGAATACCTCTACTACATCATCCTGGCCCTGGCCGTTTTCACCATCATCGCCGTGCACCGCATCAATTTTTCCCGCATCGGCCGGGCCTTCGAGGCCATCCGGGAAGACGAGACGGCGGCCGAGCTCATGGGCGTGGACACCTTCCGCTTCAAGCTTTTGGCCTACGCCCTGGGCGCGGTCTTCGGCGGCCTGGCCGGGGCGTTTTTCGCGGCCCGCATGCGCTTTGTCAGCCCCGAGAGCTTCACCTTCATCGAGTCGGCCATGGTGCTGGCCATGGTGGTGCTGGGCGGCATGGGCTCCATCCCCGGCGTCATCCTCGGCGCGCTGGCCCTGGTCGCCTTGCCGGAGATGTTTCGGGAATTCGAACTCTACCGCATGCTGGCCTTCGGCGGGGCCATGGCCATCATGATGCTGGTGCGCCCGGCGGGCCTGTGGCCGGCGGCGCGGCTTGGCAAACGAAGCGACGATACGGAGTAGCCTGTGGCCGCGATCTTGGAACTTGAGGGCGTATCGGCCCACTACGGCCGCATCCAGGCCCTTCGCGACGTGTCGCTTACCGTCAACGAAGGCGAGATCGTCACCATCATCGGGGCCAACGGCGCGGGCAAGTCCACCACGCTCATGACCATCTGCGGCATCGTCCGGGCGAGCAAGGGCGAGGTGCGCTACCAGGGCGCATCGATCCTCGACAAACGCGCCGACGAACTGCCCGCCCTGGGTTTGTGCCAGGTGCCCGAGGGCCGGCGCATCTTTCCGCGCCTGACCGTCCAGGAAAACCTCGACATGGGCGCGTTCTTGCGCCGCGACAGCGACGGCATCGAGGCCGATCTGGGCATGGTCTTTCGGCTCTTTCCGGTGCTGTTCGAGCGGCGCAAGCAGCACGGCGGCACGCTCTCCGGCGGCGAGCAGCAGATGCTGGCCATTGCCCGGGCCTTCATGGGCCGGCCCAAGATGCTGCTCCTGGACGAACCGTCCCTGGGCCTGTCACCCATGATTTCCCAGCACATTTTCCGCATCATCCGAAACGTCAACGAGGAAAGCGGCGTGACCATCCTGCTCGTCGAGCAAAACGCCAACATGGCGCTCAAGCTCGCCGACCGGGCCTACGTCATGGAGACGGGTTCGGTGGTGCTGGAAGATACGGCCAGCGCCCTGCGGGAAAACGCCGACATCAAAAAGGCCTATCTAGGACAGTAGCGAGGCGGCGACGTCCGCCTCCGGCAACTCCAGGCGCAACGTGAAGGCAAACACGCTGCCCTGCCCCGGTTCGCTGGCTACCGTCAGCTCCCCGCCCATGCGCGCAACCAGCCGCCGGCAGATGGCCAGCCCCAGGCCCACGCCGCCGAAACGCCGGGTGAACGAACCGTCCGCCTGAGTGAAACTGTCAAATATCCTGGCCTGATCCTGACGGGCGATGCCGATGCCGGTGTCGCGCACCGCAAAGGTCACCTCCACCATGGTCCCAGCCTGCTCCGTCCGCGCCGCCTGGGCGCAGGTCCGAACCGAGTCCACCTCGATGGTCACGCCCCCGGTTTCCGTGAACTTGACGGCATTGCCGACCAGGGTGGCCAACACCTCGCGCAGCCGGTCGCCGTCGCCCATGACCAGACGCGGCGCGTCCGGCCCCAGGCGCGTGTCCAGGGTCAGCCCCTTGGCGGCGGCCAGGGGGGTCAGGCTGGCCGTGGCCCCTTCCAGCAGGGAGGACAGGACAATGGGCTGGCGCGACAGCTCCACGTCCTCGGCCTCGAGGCTGGACAGTTCGAGCAGGTCGTTGACCAGGGTCAACAGCGCGCCGGCGGCGCTGTCGATGTCGTCCAGGCACTGGCGCTGCTCGGCATCAAGGGGCGAAGCGCCGAGAACCTGGGCCATGCCCAGGATGCCGTTTAAGGGCGTGCGCAACTCGTGGCTGACGTTGGCCAGGAAATTGCTTTTGGCCCGGCTGGCCGCCTCGGCCGCCTCCCTGGCCCGGACGAACTGCGTGGCGTCGCGGGCAAACAGCGCCGCGCGTCCGGGTTGGCCGGCGGCTTGGGGCAACGGGGCGATGATATGGTCGAAGATGATGCCGTCCCGCTCGTCGGTAAAGCGCACCGGCCGGCCGGTGGAAAGGGCCCGGCGCAGCCGAATCAGACGGGACCGGGCAAGCTCCTCGGGAAAGACCGTCTCGAAATCGAGGCAGACCAGGGTCTGCGGCGTCAAGCCCAAGCCTGCGGCCGCGGCGGCGTTGACGGCCAGGATGCGGCCGGTGGCGTCGGCCACGATCACCCGGTCGGACGCGGCATCGAGCAGCGTGGTCACGGCCGCCGCGTTCTCCCGGGCCGCCGCCTCGGCCGCCTTGCGTTCGCTGATGTCAGCGATCACGGCAATGTAATACAGCGGCGCGCCGGCGTCGTCGCGCAGGAGCGACACGGTCAGACTGGCCCAGACCGGCTGGCCGTCCTTGCGCGCGTAACGCTTATCCATGGTGTAGGTGCTGCAGTCTCCGGCCCGCAGCCGCGTAACTTGCCGGAGATCCTCGTCCAGGTCGTCGGGGTAGGTGATGGCGGCAAAGGTCAGGTTGGACAGTTCGTGGACGCTGTAGCCGGTGATGGCCGCGAACCGGGCGTTGACGCGCAAGAACGAACCATCCAGGCCCACGTGGGCGATGCCTACCGCCGCCTGCTCGAAGGTGGCCCGAAAGCGGCGTTCGGATTCGGCCAGGGCGGCCTGGGCCGCGGCGTTTTCCCGGGTGGCCCGCACGGCCCGACGCAACAGCAGCAGGAACAGGATGGCCAGCACCGGCGTGGCCACGGCAATGGCGATCAAGCCCGCCTGGGCGTGGCGGGTCTGGCCGGCGAGCAGCCGCTCCAGGCCGGCGTTGATCGCGCCGTGACAATGGTCCAGGCAGGCGCGCAACTCGGCCGCAGCCGCTTCATACTCCGGGCCGCTAACCATCGCCCAGGCCCGGCCGGCGTCCGGCCCGTCGGCCAGGGTCAGGGCCTGGGCCTCGAGCCCGGCAATCCGGTCCAGATGCGCCTGGATCTCCGGCAGGTCGTAAAGGCCGTCCGCCTCGGGGGCAAGCCGCCGCAGGATTGTCAGGGCGTCAACCAGTTGCCGGCTGCGTTCCTGCAAAGCCATGGCATAGCGGGCCTCCCCAGTGCCCAGGCGCAGCACGGTCAGGGCGCGCATTCCCTCGACGGTCTCCCGGATCCGGCCCAGGGCCTCCTCGGCCACCAGCACCACGTCCCGGAAGGCGATGGCGTTGCGGTTGCTCGCCAGCACCAGCCAGCCCAGGCCCAGATACAAAGCCAGGGCAAGGCCGAGCAGCGCCAGGGCGAAACGGTCGGGGAAGCAGACAGGGGCAGTGTTTCGGGTGGTCATGGCGGCGTCTGGGGTAATGCGGTTGTGGCTTCGCATCCAACGCCGCGCGAGCCGTCAGGTTTTTCCTTGGGAGAAGCGCCCTTCAAACTACCGGATGGCCGGGCAAAGGGCAAGGCGGCCGGTCTAGACGGATTTGTCCAGGATGGCCGTGGCGGCAACGGCCCGCAATTCGGCCGAAAGCCGCAGCCACTGGTCGTCGGGCAGGTCGGAGATCACCCGCCCGGTGGCGGCGTCCCGGAAGTGCGCCTGGACGATCTGGGTGGCTTCGTCGATGCTGAGCAGCACCCGGCGATCCGGGAACAGCGCTTCGGCGGCGTGTTCCGGCCGTGTCTCGGCCGGGCCGGGCGGGCCGGTCCGGGAGGCGGGAGCGGCCGGACGCGCCGCGGCGGTCGCGGCAGCGGCCGGGGCGGCCAGGGGGGAGACGGCGTCGCTTTCTGCGCTCATGGCGTGTGCTCGCGCGACCGGGCCGGCCGCGCGCTCCTCCGTATCGCTCCTATCGGAACCGGGACGCCCGGTCTTTAGTCCGGCCGCCGCCCGGCGACTGCCGGGGAGGGCAACGGCGCGCGCAGCCGTTCCCGGGCTCCGTCCCAGATGGTGAGCAGCACCGAGCCGATAATGAGCCCCGAGCCGAGATAGCCGACGAAGCTGAAGCGCTCGCCGAACATGGCAAAGGCGAGCAGGGCCGCCATCACCGGTTCGAACGTGGCGGTCACCGCCGCCCGGGTGGCTTCCAGGCGCTTAAGGCCCGCGTAATAAAGCGAATAGGCCCCGTAGGTGGAGCACAGCGCCAGCACGACGCAGGGCACGGCCCCGGCCCAGGTCGGCCGGGTGAAGGT
>JBKICS010000415.1:0-5960 GCA_046567015.1 Acidobacteriota bacterium
GGACAGCAGGATGTCGCGGGGCACGCTGACCACCACGGACCAGCCCGCGTCCGTGGCCCGGGAATGGACGGCCAGAACTGCCGCGTTATCAAGGCTGACGGTCTCATAGGCCTCGCCCAGGGAGCCGCCGGGCTGGAGCCCGGACAGGAGCTGGCCGGCGGGCTGGCCGACAAAGCGGTCGTTGTCACGGGAGCGGGCCACCACCCGATCCTTGGCGTCAAGAATGGCGGCCACCCACCCCTGCGACAGGCGCTCGTCCTGAAGGATGTCGGCGAAGCGGGCGGCAGGCACCGTGATGCCGAGGTCGTAGCGGACGACGCCGTCCCGCAGCACGGGCATGTCCAGGCTGACCAGGGCCCGGCCGGTGATGGCGCCGCGAAAGACGTTGCCGATGCTGGGCTTGCCTGTGACGAAGACGTAGCGCACGGTCTCCGGGACATTGCGCCTGGGCAGGGGCTGGCCCTGGGGCAGGTAGGAGTTGAACACCTGCTGGCCGTCGGCGTCGGCCACGACGATGTCGGAATCGGGGTAGCCGGCGAGGAGCGTTTTGACTTGCAGCCGCAAAGCCTTGAAGTCGTCTTGCTGCAGGGCCGGCGAGGTGGCGATGCCTTCGGCCGCGGCCAGGTAGACAGCCAGTTCGCGGTCGACGTCCCGGGCAAGGTTCTTGGCTATCTCGGCCATATGGCCCTGTATGAGATTTTTCTTGCCGCTGTAGACGGTGTGGACGAGGTAGCCGGCGCAGACCCACACGGGCAACACGCAGGCCATGACGAGTCCGGCCAGCCAGATTCGTATGGTGCGCGGTCGGTGGGTGGCGCTGGGCATGGGCATAGTGCGGCGGCCTCGAGACGTCGGACGGCCGGGCCGGGCCCGGCGGACCGTTTGCGGATCCCGGAACAGAACGAATCCTGGATTTAATGCACAAGAGGCTGCAGCCTGTCCATGAGAGAATCCGGGGCTGCCCCGCCGTCACTGCGTTCGCTCGGCCCTGCGCCCCAGTGGCGCGCCCTTCCCGTGACCGCCCCCCACTGAAACGTCCGCGTCCGCTGGCAAAACCGGACCACCAAAGCCGGCCTGCCGCCCCTGGCCGCCGGCTGTCCACCGCAACGCCACCGACTCCTTCCAGGAAACGTGGTATACGCCGGCCGCAGCCGGCTCCCCCTTGGGCAACAATCCCTGGCCCGCTGCGAACCCCGCGCCGCGCCGGCCGAGCCAGGAGCGAAAGGGAACAACCTTATTGACAATGACTTTCAACATCGCCTACAAGCCGGTCAACGGCACCCCGGCGACCCGGCCTCCGCTGGAGCCGCCACGGCCGGGAAACGCCGGGAGACGCCAGGAGGGAACCATGCTGTCGCAATCGTCGATTTCATCCACGGGCCGCGCCGCCGGCTGGGCCAGGAAATTTCTGGGAGGAGCGCGCCGGGAGCACCCCTGTCGCCCCGGTCGCGAGGAGAATGCCGGCGACCTGCCCAGGCCGCGGCATCCGGGAGACGCCACCGGGGGCCGATAGGTTCGAAACCGCGTACGGCCCGCCCCAGTACCGTCGGCTCCAGCCGGGATTTGGACAAAAAACGACGCGACCGTGTGCCATACAGGCCACGGCCGCGTTGTGATAGCCGGCCCGATGGGCGCGGCCCGGTTCTTCCGGCGATGGGGATACGGCCCCGGCGGATCATTGCCCTGCCAGCACCTGCCAACACCGGTCCGGTTGCTTATTCTTCCGGCCTGATGCCCCGATAGAGGATTGCGCCGATCACCCCGCCCACAATCGGAGCCAGCCAGAACAGCCACAACTGCTCGATGGCCCAGCCGCCGACGTACATGGCAACCCCGGTGCTGCGGGCCGGATTGACGGACGTATTCGTGACCGGAATGCTGATGAGGTGAATGAGCGTCAGGCACAGTCCGATGGGCAGCGGCGCGAAGCCCGGCGACGCGCGCTTATCGGTTGCGCCAAGAATGACCAGCAGAAAAAACATGGTCATGACGATTTCCGTGACCATGGCGGCGAGCAAGGAATAGCCGCCTGGGGAGTGCGCCCCGTAGCCATTGGACGCAAAGCCGGCCGACACATCGAAACCGGCCTTGCCCGAGGCGATGATATAGAGAACGCCGCCGGCGACGAGCCCGCCGAAGACCTGCGCCGCGATATACGGCGCCAATTTCGTGGCCGGGAACCGCCCGCCGGCCCACAAGCCGATGGAAACAGCCGGATTGAGGTGGCACCCGGAGATCGGGCCGATGGCGAAGGCCATGGTGAGCAGGGTCAGTCCAAAGGCGAAGGAAACACCGAGCAAGCCAATGCCGACCTGGGGAAAGGCCGCCGCGATGACCGCGCTGCCGCAGCCGCCGAGCACAAGCCAAAATGTACCAAAAAATTCAGCATAATACGCTTTCATACCCGTCCGCCTTTGTTGGACATCGCCCAGGCACGTCAGGCAAAACCGTCTCTCACCGCATTATCCTTATGGTTTGCGATTCAGAAAAAATCAAGACGGAGTACGCCGCGACCACGCTGCTGAAGCCGGGTCAGGGCACGCCCGTGCCCCCGGCCGGCCCGTCGGACCGGACGAAGCGCCACTGGGCCGTCGGCATCGAGCCCCGGCCACGCGGCGCGGTTGTTGTAAAATCGAATCGTGTGCGCAGCCCCAGGCCCAAGAACGACGCCGCCAAGGCCCCTGCCCGCCCCGCCGGCGTGGCCGGAAGGGACAGCGCGACCGCCTCCCGCCTCAGCGCAGCGGCAGTTCCAGCACGAAGGTCGTGCCCGTTTCCGAGGTCGTAAAGCGAATGTCGCCGTGGTGGTCCTCGACGATGCGCTGGCACACCGCCAGCCCCAGGCCCGTGCCGGATTCCTTGGTGGTGCAGAAGGGGTCGAACACCCGCTCCCGCACCGCGTCTGGGATGCCGCCCCCGGTATCGGCCACGGTCACCCGCGCCCGGTCCCTGACCACGGCCGTGGTCAAGGTGGCCGTGCCGCCGCCATCCATGGCCTCGGCCGCGTTTTTCAGCAGATTGATGAGCACCTGCTTGATGCGCGCCGCGTCATGGGGCACGGCTTCAAGCCCCGGCCCCAGCTCCGTGACCACCGTGATCCCCCGCGATTCCATGGCGTCGGCCATGATGGCCAGGGACTCCCGGACCGTCTCGCCCAGATCGTGGGGCGCGATCTGGGGCGGGGCCGGCCGGGTGAAGTCGCGCACCTCGGTGAGCAGCGTTTCCAGACGCTTGGCCTCGGCCTCGATGATGCCGAGCTTTTCGGAATCCGGCCCGTCGGCCGGCAGATGCCGCCGCACCTGATTGGCGAAGCCGCCCATGAGCATGAGCGGATTTTTTATCTCGTGGGAAAGCCTTGCCGCCGCTTCGCCGATGGCCGCGAACCGGGCCGAGCGGATGAGCCTTTCCTGAGCCCCGAGCAGCTCCCGGCCGGTCTTGTCGCACTCCTTTTTAAGCGCCCTGGACCAGCGCAGGGCGAAATGGATGGTGGCGACGAACATGCCGAAAACCACCAGCTCGAAAAGCCCGACGATGGCCCATTCGCGCACGAGGAGCCGGCCAATGAGCCCCTGCACCTCGTCTTCCGGGGCGGCCAGGGCCACGGCCCAACGGTTGCCCGGGTCTTCGCTCCCGGCCAGGGAGGCCGGACAGAAGGCCACGAACTTCTTCACCAGGCCGATCCGACCCCGGTGCCAGCCCGAAAAGTACCAGTCCGTGCCCCGCTCGCCCGGCATGATCCGGTTCGTGATGAGCCATTCCAGCCGGGACCAGTCGATGCCCGGATCGCGCTGGCGGCGCACGGAAAGCGATTCCCGTCCGATGAAATCCGCCTCGTGATGGTCGAGGAAAACCCCGGCATCGTCGATGACCCAGGCATAGCCCGTCTCGCCCGAACGCACGTTGTGGGCGTAGCGCCCGGCCACGGCCTGGGCGTCGACGACCAGCGCCAGCCCGCCCACCCGGCCGGCCTCGTCGGCCAGCGGCATGGTCATGACCAGGAGCCGCCGGCCGGCGAACGGCCCGGAAGCCGGCGAAAAATCCCGCCCCAGGCCAATGTGTCCCAGGCGCGCCGGTTGGGCAAAGGCCTGGCGGCAGGCTTCGGGGCACAGCCCGTCGCCGGGCATGGCCTGGCCCGAGGCGTCGTAAAAGACCGGCTCGCCCCCGCCCGGGGGCATGACGCCCAGGGCGGCCACGTTCCATTCGGCAAAAATGCTGTAAAAGGCCGGCATGGCCAGCCACGGCCGGCCGTCGGAGGCGGTCTGCTCCCGCCACATGAGGGACAGGCTTTCCAGGCAGGTACTTAAAAAGGCGAAATGGTCGCGGATGTCCTCGGCGATCTTCTGAGCCAGCAAAAGCTGCTGCTGGTTGAACTGCTCGGTGACCACGGCCTCAAGATCCGTCTTGGCCCGATAGCCCATGCCGGCAATGGCCAGGGTCAGGACCACGAACAACAGACAGGCGGCAATGATGTGCTTGCGGGTCATCGGCCTCCTCCAGCTTGATTTCGGGTACCTGATTTTTCCCGTCCCTGCAATTGGTTACGAAGTCGCTTCCAACGGGCCGCCACATTTTGCAAAATAGCCCCCTTGCGCCAATGGCCGGCCACGAGCATAAGGCCGCCATGGACATACGCGAGCATATGGAAGTGGAACTGGCCGTGACCCGGCTGGCTCTTGGCGGCAAAGGCGTGGCCCGGTTGGACGGGCTGGTGGTTTTCGTGGACGGCGGGCTGCCCGGAGCCACGGTGACGGCCCGGGTGGAAAAAGTGAAAAAGGGGTTTGCCGAGGCCAGGGCCGTCGCCACCCTGACCCCTTCGCCCCAGGCCGTCGCGCCGCGCTGCCCCCATTTCGGGGTCTGCGGCGGCTGCGTCTGGCAGGATCTCGACTACGAGGCCCAACTTTTCTGGAAGCGCGAGCAGGTGGCCGAAAGCCTCGCTCGCCTGGGCGGGCTGCCGGACGCGCCCGTGGGGGCGGCCATCCCCTCCCCGGCCGTCTACGGCTACCGCAACAAGATGGAATTCGCCTTTGCCGGCAAGCTGCACCTCGGCCTGCATGAACGGGGCAAGCCAAACCGGGTGCTGGATATCGAAACCTGTCCGCTCATGGACCCCTGGGCGGCCGACATGGTGGGCTATGTGCGCAAGGCCTGCCTGGACACCGGCCTTGGCGCCTACGACGCCCGCACCAGCAAGGGCGTGTGGCGGCATCTGGTGCTGCGCCAGTCGGCGGCAACCGGAGCGCGGCTGGTGCACATCATCACCGGCCCGGCGCGCGGGGCCGGCGACGCCGTCCATGCCCTGGGCGAAACCCTCATGAAGAAATTTCCCGAGGTCACGGGCTTTGTCCATTCAGTGCGCCGGGCCGCCTCGGCCGTGGCCGTGGGCGAACGGCAGGTCTTTTCCCTGGGCCGGCCGCTTCTGGAGGAGCAGGTGGGCCGGGTGCGGCTGCGGGTTTTGCCCGACGCCTTCGTCCAGACCAACACCGCCGCCGCGGCGGCGCTCTATGCCGTCGTGGCCGAAGCGGCCGGCAGCGATCCGGCCGGCACGGCCTGGGATCTCTACGGCGGCTGCGGCGGCATCGCCTTGACCCTGGCCCCGCAGTTTCAGACGGTCCATGGCCTGGACATCGACATCCGGGCGGTGGAAAGCGCCAAGGCCTCGGCCGAGCTGTCCGAAATCAGCAACTGTGTGTTCGCGGCCGGGGACGTGGCCGTTGCCCTGGACAATCTGGCCCATACCAAGCCGGCGGCGGCCGTGCTCGATCCGCCCCGGGCCGGAGCCGACCCTGCCGTGTTGGCCGCGCTCATGCGCGCCGCCCCCAAGCGCATCGTCTACGTGTCCTGCAACCCGGCCACCCTGGCCCGGGATCTCAAGATCCTCGGCGAGCTCTATGCCGTCACAGCCGTCACCCCCGTGGACCTGTTCCCCCACACGGCCCATATCGAGGCCGTGGCCGCCTTGACCC
>JBKICS010000416.1:0-3613 GCA_046567015.1 Acidobacteriota bacterium
AGCTGCTCCACACCCACTATGGCCCGGCCGGGGAGGAACAGAAATAATGCACGCTTTCGTCCTGGCCGATCCGTCGCGCTGCATCGGCTGCCGGGCCTGCGAGATCGCCTGCGCCGCCGCCCATATGGACGAGGATCCGGGACAGGCCCTTACGCGCGGCCTGCCCTTTGCCCCACGCCTGACCGTGGTGCGGGTCGCCGGCCTGGCCGTGCCCATCCAGTGCCGGCAATGCGAGGACGCGCCCTGCGCCGCCGCCTGCCCCACCGGGGCCGTCACCTCGGACGGCAACGCCGTGACGGTCGCGGCCGAGCGCTGCGTGGGCTGCAAGGCTTGCCTCGCCGCCTGCCCGGTGGGGGCCATGCAAGTTTCCCGTCTGCCCGGCGGTCGTGACGGCCAGCTCGCCCACAAATGCGACCTGTGCGCCGGTGCATCCGACGTCCCGGCCTGCATCGCCGTGTGCCCGGCCGGGGCGCTGCGCCTGCACACCCGGGAGGCCCTGCGCGAACTGGCCGGCGCGCGACGGCGGCACAGCGCCGCGTCCCTGGTCCACGGCGGGCAATAAGGACCGCGCCCGGCCCCGGCCTCCCCGGCGACCATCCCCGGTCCATCGCTTGTCGCCGTGTCGCGCGCCGAAGCGGCCTAGTCCGCTTCGTAGACCGGCGTCGAGCGCACACCCTCCAGTTCCAGCCATTTGAGGAAGAGAAACTTCCTGAGCCGAACGACGACGGCCTCGTAACCCGGCTTCAGGCGCAAATCCGGAAAGTATGCGATGGTCACACCGTTTTCCTCGGCGACCAGGAGCCCCTGGCCGTCCGGCGGCGCGCCCAGGGACAGCGTCGGCACGTGACAGCCTGTCACGCGTTTGGCGGAGCAGGCTCACCCGCCCATGGCCGGTTCGAGCTTGCGGCCGATGTGGATGCTGCCCGAGCGCCCGGCGATAAAGCGCGCCGCGTCGTCGTCAATGACAAAGCGCATGGCCGGCCTCCTCTTTTGGCGCGTTAAGGATGGCGGCCACGTCCCGGAACAAGGCGTCCGTCAAGCTCCAGGCCTCGGCCGGCGCTGCCTCGGCGTCCCCGCGCCAAAGGGCCGCGTCGATCAGGCCCGAAGCCTCTTCCGCCAGGCCGCACAGCCCCCGGCTCCGGGAGGCCGGCAGCAGGATCTGGTTGAAAACCTCCATGTCGTCGGGGCGGTAGTCGAAGACCGCACGCCATTTGTCCATGAAGGCGGCTTCGCCCAGTCCCGAGGCGCCAAGCACCACATCCCGGCTCGGCCCCAGTGCGATCAGGGCCGCCGAGGCGTAGATCCGCATGGCCCGGGCCACCTCCTTGTGGGTCAGCTCCCGTGCGACTTCGGCCCGGGACTGGCCTCGGCCACCGGATTTTCCGGGCAGGCCGAGCCGGCCGGCCACGAAGGCGTCGGCCCCGGCGGCCACGACGAAGAGTATCCGCTTGTGGGCGTCGCAGCTGGCCTGGCGCACGGCCCGGGTGCAGTACGACTGGGTGTTGCGGCCGATGAGCTTCTGGTACGGCCCCTTGGCCGCCGACACCAGGTCGCTTATGAAGGTAATGATGGGGATAGGCCTACCCTCCTTGGGCAGCGCCCCCGCGCGGGCGCGCGCGGGGGCTTGTGGCGACGGGCGCGCCGTCCTCAGGCCGGTATGCCGCCCGGCCCCCAGCCGCGCAAGCGGTAGTAGTCGGCCAGCATGGACTCCATTTCCGAAGCCATAAGCGTTCGGCCGTCGGGCAGGGCCTCGGCGTGCAGCCGGGCCGGCAGGCGGTCGTCGGCCGGGGTGAGCCCCTCGCGCAGATTAAACCGCCGCGTCAGGTCGCTTATGGCCGAAGCCTTGCGCCGCAGCTCCTCACTGGAGACGGGCAGGCCGGTGACCAGGCCGATAACCTTTTCGAGCTCCTCCCAGGTGTACATGTCGCGATAGAAGCGGCACAGGATCAGGGTGTCGAAGATGGTCAGCCGGTCCTCGTAGTCGATGAGCATCTCCGCCTTGCCTTCCACCACGTCCGGGGAAATGAAGCCGGCCAGCTCCGGCTTGTAGAAGGTGGTGCGCAGGTGGCAGGCCCCCCGGGGGGACGTGCCGTAGGCCAGGCCCATGCCCTTGAGGCGGCGCGGATCGTAGCCGGCCGGCTCCAGGCCCTTGACGTGCACGGCCAGGTCGGCAAGCCCCAGGGCCTTGGCCGCCGGCATGATGCCCTCGGCCAGGACGGCCCCCAGGTTGCGCCGGGCGGCGATGTCCTGGATGAGCTGGCCCACGCCCTGAAAATCGCCGTATTTGAGGCCGACCCCGAGCAGCCCGCGCTCGCAGGCCTCGATGACCAGGGCGCAGAGGTTGCCGGCGGTGATGGTGTCGAGCCCCAGCCGGTCGCACAGGTCGTTGAGCCAAACGATTTCTTCCATCTCCTCGATCATGCACAGCCCGCCGAAGGCGTAGATGGTCTCGTATTCCGGCCCCTCAAGGGTCAGGCCTTCGTGGCGGCCCTTGGTCAGGCGGGCCATGCGGCCGCAGGCCATGAAGCACTTGGCGCAGGCGTGGGCCTTGACCTCGTGCTCCTTGTGGAAGGTCTCGCCGCTGATCTTTTCCCAGTGGGCGCAGTCGCCCTGGCTCCAGTATTTGGCCGGGAAGGCTCCGGCCGCGTTCATGACCGCCACCATCATGGTGGTGCCAAGGGCCTTGTAGGCCTTGACCCCCTTGTTCTCCACCCCGACCTTGGCGAAGGCCTTGGCATAGGCCGAAACGCCCTCCGGATCGGCGAACGCCCGCTTGCGGTCGCCCTGAAAGACGATGGCCTTGACCCGCTTGGAGCCCATCACCGCCCCGACACCGGCCCGACCGGCGCAGCGCCAGAAATCGTTGGCGATAAGGGCGCAGCGCACCAAATTTTCCCCGGCCGGTCCGATGACCACCGCCCCGGCTCTCCCCCAGCCCGGTTCGTCCCGGGAAAAGGCGGCCAGGGCGGCGCGCTCGGCGTCGTAGGTTTCCATGCGCCACAGGCTGGCGGCGTCGTGAAAGTCGCAGCCGCCCGGGTGGATGGCCAGCGCCACCGGCGCGTCGGCCTGGCCCTCGAGGACCACCGCGTCGAAGCCGGCCCGGTCCATGGCCTCGGGCGTCCTGCCGCCGGAGTAGGACTCGGCGTAAAAGCCGGTCAGCGGCGACTTGGTGAATACCCCGTAGCGGCTGCCGCCCCAGACCGGGCCGCCGCAAAAAGGCCCCGTGGCGAATATGAGCCGGTTTTCCGGCCCAAGCGGATCGGCTCCGGCCGGATTGCGATCAAAGAGCAGGCGCGTGGCCAATCCCTTGCCGCCCAGGCCCGAGGCCAGCAATTCCGGGGAGGCCGGCTCAATGGTAAACGACCGATTGCTCAGGTCCACTGTCAGAATTCTGCCGTAAAAACCGAACATCGTCTCCCCCCTGCGACAACGCTTAGAGCGTTGCCGCCCGCGTCCCGGAGATGTTGCCGCGTCGCGCCGTCCCGGCCGGTACGCCGGGGTCCGGCGCGACGCGGATTTCGGCCGGCCGCGCCGCAGCGCATAGCCGGCCGCGCCGAAGCGACGCTACAGCACGCCGCGATAGATGGCCTCGGCGTCCTCCACCGCGAGCCGG
>JBKICS010000417.1:0-4684 GCA_046567015.1 Acidobacteriota bacterium
CCTGCCGTGTTGGCCGCGCTCATGCGCGCCGCCCCCAAGCGCATCGTCTACGTGTCCTGCAACCCGGCCACCCTGGCCCGGGATCTCAAGATCCTCGGCGAGCTCTATGCCGTCACGGCCGTCACCCCCGTGGACCTGTTCCCCCACACGGCCCATATCGAGGCCGTGGCCGCCTTGACCCTGCGCTAAACGCTACTCCGCCGGGCCAAACGGCCCCGCCGCCCCCAGACAGGCCACAACGTCCGCCCCGCCGCCGTCCGGCAGCGGGGCGGCATCCAGGCAGGGATCAAGCCCGACAAAGGCGTCCGCCGTCTTGCCAAGCCAGATCCGGCCCGCGAACCGGGCAATGGCCTGGCCGGCCAGCCGGTTGCCGGCGGCGTTCCAGTGGATCTCCCGGGCAGGGTACAGGCGGTCCCCCCGGGCGGCGGCGCAGACCATGATCGGCGTCAAATCGAGAACGGCCACGTCAGGGGCCGCGGCGGCCAGCACAGCCCTGGCCATCCGCCCGGGCAACGACGGATCGAAACGCTTGGGGTCAACGCCAGCCCGCGCGGCGGTCTCGCGCCACAACCCGGGATCAATCGCCGACTCGGCCGGCTCCAGCACCACCGCCGCCCGCACCCCCCGTTCACGGCCCAGACGGGACAGATCGCGCCCCAGATCGGCCAAGGCCTTCCAGCCCCTGGCCAACTCGCCGCAACGCTTCCCGTCTCCGGCGGCGGCCTGATTGATGAGCTGCTCCCGGAATTGCTGTTCCGGCATCGGACAAAAGAGGCTGTTGAAGGGTTCCGGGATGTCGCTCATCACGTATTGGCCGGCGGTCTCGATGTCCACGGCGGCGGCGGCGTAGTCAAACAGCCGCAAACCGTGGCCCCGGGGAGCGGCGGCAAACCGTTTGCGATTGGTCGCGATCTCCACATACGTGTCGCGCAGTCGGCCGTTGACGGGCAGATCGTCCGGTACGGCGTTCCAGGCCACTTCGGCGCAGTCGTTGCCCAAGAACATGCCCACCAGCACGGCATCGGCCTCGATGCGCCCGGTCCAGTGGGCTACGGCCTTGCGGTATTGGAAAAACGAGGTTGCCGGCTCGCCGAAATTGACCAGCCGGGCCTTGGTCCCAGCCTGCCCCAGCACGTCGGCGGCCACGCTCTCAAAGGTGAAGTCCGTTTTGACCGTGCCGTAGACGTAGGAATCGCCGAAGGTCAGAATGCGGAACTCGCCGGGCGTCTTGCGGATGGGAACCGTGGTGTCGTTGTAGTTGAGCGCCGTCAAATCGGCGTTCTCACCCTGGGGATTGAGCGCGACCTGGTCCACCAGATACGCGGCCAACCGGCTGGCGACCTCGCCGAAGCCGATGAGCAGCAGCCCGGCCGCCAGGGTGAGCAGCCATGTCCTGCCGAGGCCAACACCGCTTCCTTGGCCGGCGCCGATGCGGCGTTCGCCGCGCGGCCGCGCCGGTTCCTCCCTGACGCTGCCATGGCAGGCGGCTTTGATATTCTTCATGCCGTCCATGTCGGTCCCAACCGGCCCAAGGTTTCACTTCCCCTGGCCCAGCCTGCCCGATACTCTCCGGCAGCGCCTCGCTTGCCGCCAACGCCAAGCCCTCAAGGGAAACGCTTATGACCGAAGCCCCGTACCGCCTCCACATCCGCCGCGCCGAAGACGCCGCCGCCATGCGCCGCGCCCTGGACGAGACGCTGCCGGCCTACGCCCACGTCTTCCCCGCCGACAAGGCCGCGCCCATCCTGGTCAAGCCCAACCTCAACGCCAACATGAACGCGCTGACCGGCAACACCACCGATTTGCGCCTGCTTTTTGCCCTGCTCGGCCATCTGCGGGACGCCGGCTACGGCAACGTGACCGTGGGCGAGGGCACCAACTCGGGGTTTTACCGCAACAAGATCGGAGTCATCTCCCGGCTGCGGGTGGACCGGGTTGCCGCCCGCTTCGGCTATCCGGCCGTGGACCTCAATTACTCCCCGGGCGCGCCGGTGGCCTTTAAGGACGGCGTCACGGCAGAGATCGCCAAGCCGGTCATGGACGCGGCCCTGGTCATCAACCTGCCCAAGCTCAAGACCCATTTCGAAGCCGGCATGTCGGTGTGCCTCAAAAACCTCATGGGGTGCCTGGTCGGCCAGGAAAACAAGAAAAAAACCCACCAGAGCCTGGCCGCCAACATCGTCAACATCACCGAGGCCGTGCGCCCGGGCCTGCACATCGTGGACGCCCTGATCGCCATGGAGGGGCTTGGCCCCACGCGCGGCACGCCGCTACGTCTGGACACGCTGGTTTTCGGCGAAAACCCGTATCTGATCGATCTGGCCTGCGCCCGACTGGCCGGCTTTCCTGCCGAACAGGTGCGCCCCCTGGCCGAGGCGCGCCGACGCGGGCTGGCCACGCCGGCCATGGACGCCTTTCTCGATAGCCTCGCCCTGCCGCTTTTGGCCGGCCGCCCGCTCGCCCCGCCTCTGGCCGGAGCCCTGGCGACCTTCATCCACAGCCCCAAGCGCCAGAAATACTTCCTGGCCGTGCGCAACACACGCTTTTTCACCTGGCTTGCCGGCACGGACTGGTTCGGCACGCTCCTGTTCAAGACGGGCCTGCGCCAGGACGTTTTTTGCCGCGACGAAATGCGCCTGGAGGGCCTCACCCTCGAGGCCTCGGCCTGCAACGACTGCGGGGCCTGCCGCCGCTTCTGCCCGGCCGGCCTCGATCCGGCGCGCGTCGCGGCCACGGGCGACCGCTCGGACTGCCTGGAATGCCTCTACTGCTACCTGGTCTGCCCCAAATCCGCCCTGGTCTTCCACGGCGAGCCGGGCTTTCTGGCCGAGCAACTGCGCCAATACGACGCACTCGTGCGCAGGCTGGACAGCGGCGGGAACGGGTAGGGAGGAAAGGTCAGGGACGGGACGGGTGGAGGAGTCGGAGGGGGAAAAGCCTCCGGCGGCCAAAGGGCTTCGCCCTCTGGACTCCCGATACGGGCTGGCCGCACGAGCACGTACGGATGGGCCTCGCCCCGGACCACGCCCGACCAGCTTGCCGCCCCCCGCCAGGCCCCCTTTATAAACTTCTTCCCGTTGGGGGGTCCGGGGGCCTCAGGCCCCCGGCCGCCGGAGGCACTCTTCCCATTATAACCCGTGCGGCACGGCCTCAATAAGCGAGATGGCCGGCCCCACCAGGGCGCAGGTCACGCCGGCCAGGATCATGACCAGTCCGGCGATGGCCCCTTCCTCCTCGCCTTCTTCGAGGGCCCGGGCCACGCCCGCGCCGTGCGCCCCCATGCCGAGCATGGCCCCCCGGGCCAGGGCCGAGCGCAGGGGCAGGACCTTGAGCAGCATCCCGCCCAGCGACGCCCCGAGCACGCCCGTGGCGATGACGCACACCGCCGCCAGATCCGGCGCGCCGCCGACCTCCCTGGCAAAGTCCATGGCAAAGGGCGTGGTGAACGACCGGGGCAGCACGGAAAGCCGCATCCCCTCCGGCAGCCCGAGCAGGCCCGACAGCAGCCAGGAGCCGCCAAGGGCCAGGGCGCAGCCGAACCCCACGCCGACGGCCAGGGTCGGCCAGTGCCGGCGGATCAGCGCCCGATGCTCGTAGATGGGCACGGCAAAGGCCACCGTGGCCGGGCCGAGCAACAGCAGCAGCCACTGCCCGCCGCGCATGTATTCGCGGTATCCCGTGTGCAGGGCCACGGTCAGGCCAAGGCTCAGGACGCAGGTCAGAAGCAGCGGCGAGGTCCACCAGGCCTGCAGGTAGTGGTGGGCGATGCGCGACAGGACATAGGCGGCGAGCGTCGCCACCAGCCAGAACAGGGCGGTATGGCTATCGAACATGATGCGACCTCAGGCGGATGGAGCATTCGACGATAAGGGCCGTGCCGATCATCACCGACACGATGCCGACCACGATGACGGCCAGGAGTTTGAGCCCAAGGGGGCTCAGCAATTCCGCGTGGTCGCGCAGCGTGATCACGGCCGGAACGAAAAAGAGCAGCATGTGGTTGCGCAGTCCCCGGGCTCCAAGGGCCAGGCGCGCGGCCGGCAGCCGGCCGGTGGCCAGGAGGGCCAGCAGCGCCAGCATGCCGATGACGCCGCCGGGCACGGGCAGGCCCGCCGCCTTGGCCGCCGCATCGCAGACCCACCACACGGCGATGAAAAACACCGTCTGCCCCGCCGTGTCCGCGAGCACGCGCACCCGGCCAATATGGTTGCGAATTGTTTCATGCATAGGACAGGCTCCTTGCCTGCCTTAGGAGATAGATGCGGACCGGCCATTTGTGAAATGAATTGTCAGAATGAAAACTATTCCATATTGGAATGGGCATGGAACTGCGCAATCTCAAAGCCTTTGTGGAAGTGGTGCGCCTGGGCGGTTTTTCCAAGGCGGCCCGGGCGCTTTTCTCCACCCAGTCCACGGTGAGCAAGGCCGTGGCCCAGTTGGAGGAGGAATTCGGCGAGGCGCTGCTCGAGCGCCTGAGCACCGGGGCGCGGCCGACCGTGGCCGGCGAGCTGGTCTATGCCCGGGGAGTGGCCATGCTGGCTGAGGGCGAACATCTGCTGGCGGAACTATCCGACCTGCGCGGGCTGCTCTCGGGCCGGCTGCGCCTGGGGCTGCCCATTTTCGGCAGCGCCCGGCTGTTCGCCCCGCTGTTCGCGGAATACCGCAGCCGTTATCCGGGCGTGGA
>JBKICS010000418.1:0-4018 GCA_046567015.1 Acidobacteriota bacterium
CGGTCGCTTCATAGCCTTCCACGCCGCCGTGCAGACGCACCACCTCGCGGATGAAATACAGGCCGTGGCCGGTGCCGTATTCGCCGGACGCGTTTTCGCCGCGCACGCCCTCCTCGAACAGATGGGCGGCGGTTTCCGGCGGAATGGGCGGACCGGAGGTGAAGACGTTGAGCTTGATGCCGTCGCGGCCGGGACCGAAGAAATTCTCCTTGCGCTCCCAGCCAAAGGAAATGAAGCGCCGCCGCTGGCCCGTGGCCGTGTCCACCACCTCGCGGGTGTATTTGACGGCGTTGGAAAAGAGGTTGGCATAGACCTGGCTGATCAGGCCGATGTCCACCACCACCTCGATTTCCTGGTCCGGCACGCCGCCAAGGGAGGTATCGACCTCGATGCCGCGCTCCTCGAACCGGGGCCGGTAGCGCTCCATTTGCAGATCGATGACCTGCTTCTTGAAGTTGCAGGCCCGCTTTTCCAGCACGTAGCGGCCTTCCTCGAAATGCGACCGGCGCAGCAGCGTTTCCAGGAACAGGCTGGTCTGCTCGTAGTGGGTGAGAATCTGCCGGTACTGGTCCATGAGCCCTTCATGGACGTAGCCCAGGTCGCGCAAAAGCTTGTCCTTGGCCGGAGGCAGAACCTCGCCCGGCGGGGAGTCGGTTTCGAAAAACTGCTTGAGCTTCCACTCGAAGAACTTGAGCAGATCGATTTTCGAGCGCAGTCGTTTGTAATAGAGCTTGAAATAGATATTGGGCACAATGACGTTGTGGCCGATATCCTTGACTAGGCTGCGGATGAACTGCAAGTGCTCTTTGTTCTTGTTGGCCAGGATGCGGTTGTGCAGCTGGAAGCCGAAGCGGTTGGCGTAGCGTTCGAAAAAAAGTCGGTCGTGCTCGGACAGGTGGCTGGCCGGATAGATCTCCAGCATGCCGAACACATCCTCGCGCGGGGTAAACGGCAGCTGCGAGATCAGCTCATGATTGCCCTTGATGGGGATGTACAGCCGGTCGTCGCGAACGATGGTCTTTTGCGGAAAGGGCAGATCGCCGATCTCCCCGGCGTCGACGTCCATGCAGCGGTAGGCGCAGCGGCGGATGGCGCCGCTTTTGCTGTCGAGCACATAGAGGTTGCACTCGATATCGAAAAACATCTTGGGGATGAGCAGGCACACCGCATAGAGGTGTTCCAGCTGGGAAAATTCCTGGGCCAGGTCAAAAAAGACATTGAGCGCGATGCTCTGCTTGGCCGTGAAATTGTAGGCCTCGTAATCATCCATCTTCTGATGGATGCGCCGGGCCACGGCATCGATGATCTGCCGGTCCAGCACAGCGGGATCAATAGCCGCGCCTAGGTCAAAACCCGAGCCGGTATCGTCGGCGTCCCAGGCGCTGGTCATTGCGGCCCCCTCACGGATGCGTTTCCCCTATCAATACCCATGAAGCAAGGCGAAGACAATACGCCTTTGGGATAACGTCATGACTGCGGCGTTCCGGGGGCGGCCTCACTCGATGCGGATGTCGATGGGGCCGGGGCCAAACCCCTTGAGTTCGGACACCAGCCCCCGGATGCCCGAGGCCAGGATGCGCTCGACAAAGGGATTGAGCGTGAGCGGCCGGCCGCCCACGGTGATGCTGATGCCCACATGGCGGGTGGCGCAGTCCTCGATGGAGGCCCGGCCGGCCATGATGTCGACGGCCAGGCCGGCGCAGTCGTCGCGGTCGCAGGCCCCGCAGTCCAGACCCGGCAGCACGAAGCCCTTTTCCAGCACCACCGCGGCCAGCTCCTCCACGGACTCGATGTGAGGCAGTCCCGGGGCGCGCACCGAACCGAACGTGCCCAGCACGAGCCTGGGGTCGGACAACTGGTCGGCCTCGGCTGCGTCGCGCAGCACAAGCACCCGGGGCGCGACCACATGCTCCCGCCCGCCCTCCATGACCAGCACGTCGCCGTCGAGCATGGCCAGCATGTCGGAGATCTTGCGCGGATCGTTCCAGAAAAGGGCGCTCTCCCGGCCGGCGATGGCCCCGACCGTGCGGCAATGGACCAGGAAGCGGTCGGTGTCGGTGTCTTCCTTGTCGATGCCGGGATTGTGCGTGCACTTGAGCGCGCACGGCGCATGGCCTTTCTCCTGCAAGTGGGCCAGCAGGGCCTGGCAGGCCGTGGTTTTGCCGGATTTCTTGAAGCCAAGGATCTGAAGGCCCTGTTTCATGGCTGATTCCTTATGGGAGCGTCGGTTGGGGCGATGTCGTTGGCCCAGCCGTGGCCGTTGGTAAAAAGCGGCGCGGCAATGACCCCATCGCGAAGCCAGAGGATATCGTCGCAGATGGCCCGCAGCCAGGGATGGTCGTGGCCGCTTATGACCAGGGTCGTGCCGTGGCGTTCCCGGGCGGCGACCACGGCCCGGCGCACCAGCTCGGCGCTGTCGCGGTCGAGATTGGCCGTGGGCTCGTCAAGGAGCAGCACCCGGGGCCGCAGGGCCAGCCTCGCGGCCAGGGCCACGCGCTTTGTCTCGCCGCCGGACAGCTCGTGCCACATGCGACCGGCAAAGCGCCCGGGATCAAGCCCGACCAGGGTCAGGGCCTCGTCCACCCGGGGCCGCACGTCGGACACGCCCCGAACGCTCAGGCCATAGCCCACGTTGGCCCGCACCGACCGCTTGAGCAGATACGGCTCCTGGGGAAAGCAGGTCACCTCGCCGCGCAGGGCGTATTCCCGACCAAGCGTCGGCTGGCCCCGGTAGCGGATTTCGCCTTCCGCCGGCGATTCCAGGAAGGCCAGCAGCCGCAGCAGGCTGGACTTGCCGCCGCCGTTAGGCCCGGCCAACCCCAGGATGGCCCCTTCGGCCACGGTCAGGGACGGCAGGCGCAGGACTTCCCGATCGCCGTAGCGCTGGACCACGCCGGCGAGTTCGTACAGGGCGCTCATGCGGCCGACCGCCGCCGGAAAGCCGCTGCCGCCAGATTGACGGCAAAGGCGATGATCATGAGCAGGATGCCCAGGGCAATGCCGGTGGCGAATTCGCCCTTGCCGGTCTCCAGGGCAATGGCCGTGGTGATGGTGCGGGTGGACCATTTGATATTGCCGCCAAGCATCATGGAAATGCCGATTTCGGAAAAAATGCGGCCAAAGGCGGCGGTCGCAGCCAGGAGCAGACCGAAGCGGGCCTCGCCCAGGGTGGCGAAAAAGACTTGCCGGGGGCCGGCCCCCAGGGTCAGGAGCGTGGGTCGCAGCCGGGGATCGAGATTTTCCACGGCCTGGGCGGTGAGCGCGATCACGATGGGCAATCCCAGAATGGTCAGGCCCACGGCCATTCCCGGCACGGTAAAGAGTATTCCCAACTCGCCAAGCGGCCCTCGCCGGGAAATGAAGGCGTAGACCACCAGACCGATGACCACTGTGGGAAAGGATAAAAAGGTCTCGACCACCAAACGAATGGTCTGTTTGCCGGGAAAATCGGCGTAGCCCAAATAAAATCCGGCCGGAGCGCCCAGAACCAGCGTCGCGGCCATGGCCTCCAGGGTCACGACCAGGGTGGTCCATACGGCGGAAAAGGTCGCGGGATCGCCGCCCAGCAGCAAGGCCATTGCCTGGCGCAATCCATCGAGAATATAGTCCATGTCCGTTTGCCTGCCCCGGCCGCGCCGAGCCTGTCGCGGCCGGGGCTGTTGCTGTGTTCCCGCGCCCCTTACTTGCCGGCGTTGGGCGTGAAGAGCTTCTTGCCTTTGAGCGTGAAATCGCCCACGACCTTCTGGCCCTTGGCCGAGGCCAGCCAATCGGAGAACTGCTGCGCTTCCTTGGCCTTGACCTTGGGGCACTTGGCCGGATTGACCGGAATGACGCTGTACTGGTTGAGCAGCGGCTTGTCGCCCTCGACCAGAATCACCAGCGCCGGCTTGCCCTTGGCCTGGTCTTCATAGGCGATATAGGTGCCGCGGTCCACCAGGGTATACCCCTTGCGCTCGCCGGCCATGTTAAGCGTGGTCATCATGCCCTGACCGGCCGAGACGTACCAGGTTTCCTTGTC
>JBKICS010000419.1:0-10285 GCA_046567015.1 Acidobacteriota bacterium
AGGGCCTTGAAGACGGCCTGGTTTTCCGAGAGCAACTGCTGGGACAGGACGAGTTTGGTCACATCCTCGCGGATGACGATGCCGCCCCGGACCTGTCCGGCTTCGATGATCGGGATGCCGCGAATGTTCTGGTAGGCCGACTGGCCGCCGCTGCATTCGTTGGTGTAGACCGCTTCCAGGTGGATGGTCTCGCCGGCCAGGACGCGCGTGATCTCGTCGCCGATGCCGGCCGAGACGATGCCCGGCAGTTCCTGGAGCCGGCGGCCGACGAAATAGTCCCGGCCGTGCTTGCCCCGGGCGAAATTGGCCAGATGCCAGTCGTTGACGAAGGTGATGCGACCCTCGGCGTCGATGCTCATGATCGATACCGGAGCCAATTGGGTGATCTGCTCGCAGTTGGCCGCAAGCATGTCATGGCCGTGCATAGAAGTTCCTATACACCGGACCTGGTTTCCGGGCAAGGGGACGCCTCCACCGCTCCCCGGTCGGATCGCTGGCTATGCCCCCGCCGCTGGGTCGGCGGTCCCGGCCGCCGGACGGACGTTTCGCCCCTCGATGCCGGCAAAGGCGCTGTGGTTGTGGATGGACTCGAAGCTTTCCACCTCCACCCGAAACCAGGTCACCTTGGGATGCTCGCGCAAGGACCGGGCCACCTGCCGGGCCACGTCCTCGACAAAGGTCGGATTGGCGAAGGCCTGCTCGGTGACGAACTTTTCGTCCTCGCGCTTAAGGAGCGCATAGACCGGCGACGATCCGGCGGCCTCGGCCAGCTCGATAAGCTCCTCCAGCCACACGAATCCCGAAAACCGGCAGTGGATGGTCACCACCGCCCGCTGGCTGTGCGCCCCCTGGTCCGAGATGGCCAGCGAGCACGGGCACACCGTCATCACCGGCACGGCCACGCTGAGGGTCTGGCGGAATTTCGCGCCCGCAAACTCCCCCGACACCCGGCAGGCGTAGTCCATCAGCGCCGAGGCGCCGGAGGCCGGCGACGACTTGGACAGGAAATAGGGAAAGTTCAAGGTGAGATGGGCGTTCTGGGCCTCGAGACGGTCGCGCACGTCGTCCAAAAGCGCCCGAAACGACACCAGGTCCAGTTCGCCGGTAAACCCGGACAGGGCCTCGACGAACCGGCTCATGTGGGTGCCCTTGAACCGGGCCGGCAGATCGACGGACAGTTCCACGTCGGCCACGGTGTGCTGGCGGCCTCGCGCCCGGTCGCGCACGGTCAGCGGCAGGCGAAAATTCTTGATGCCGACCCGGTCCAGGTCGATGGGAACCTCGGGCCGGCCGCTTTGGACGTCTTGCATGGCCATGGGTGTGTGCCTCCGACGACCCGACCGGCCCTTGTCGCCGGTCGGGACGCCCCGCCGGGGGGGACAATCCCCCCGGTCCCCCGGGATGCGGTCCGGGTGGACGGGGACGCGGTTCGTACGATGTTCCGGGCGGACCTGTAAAGCGCGTCGGCGCGGTCGGCCGGGTCAGACGATGTCCTGGCCGGTGGTGGCCAGGGTGAGCTTGCCGTATTTGACGCCGCGCGTGGAAATGAGTTTTTGCGACAGTCGCTGCACCGCCTCGCCCGGCCCCTTGAGCACCAGCGCCTCCAGGCAGTTGTGGTGGTCGAGGTGCACGTGCATGGAGGACAGGATGACGTCGTGAGCCTCGTGCTGGGTCTCGATGAGCCGCTGGGCCAGGTCGGAGGTGTGGTGGTCGTAGACCAGGGTCAGGACGCCGGCCACCTCCATGTCGGACTGCTCCCACTCCTTTTGCACCAAAACGCCCCGGATGAGGTCGCGAATGGCTTCGGAACGGGTCTGATAGCTCTTCTCGTCACACAGCGCGTCGAATTTTTCCAAAAGCTCGGAATTCAGCGACACGCCGAAACGAATGGTTTGTCCCATGCGCCTTCCTCCCTATCGTCTGATCTCATAAAGACTGATGGTGCTGCGGCACGAGGCCACGGCCACGGACTCTTCATGCAGTCGGGTCACGGCAAAGCCGTCGGCGACAAGCCGCCCCCAGACCGGACGGGACACCTCCCGCCAGGGTTCGGACAAGATGATGCGCCCGCCCGGGGCGAGCAAGGTCCGGAAAAGATCGGTCAGCGGTTCGTAAAACCGCGTTTCGTAAAAGATGTCACTGCCCCAGATGCACTCGAAGCTCCCCGGCGCGCAGGCCGGACGCCGCCAGTCCATGACGGCCGCCGCCGCGTCCAGGGCGTTTTCCCGCAGGTTGCGGGCGGCGTGGCTGACGGCCGCCGGCTCGTAGTCAACAGCCAGCACCCGCCCCCCGGCCGCCGCGCCGGCCATGGCCGAAAGGCCCATGCCGCAGCCGAGGTCCAGGCAGCGCCGGCCGGACGCCACCTCGGGCCGGCTGGTGAGCCAGGCCGCCAGCAAGAGGCTGGCCGGCCACAATTCGGCCCAGTATGGCATGTGCTCGTCGGCCCCGAAGTCGTCCCGGTCCAGCCCGGCCCACAGCGACTCCATGTCGGCCTCGCGAATGAGCGTGAAATCCCAGCTCCCCAGATGCAGACGCAGGCGTCCGTCGCGCCAATCCGGAACCTCCCGATTCGTTGGCAAAATCGGCGAAGGGACATATATCTGGTTCACTCGGAGCTCCCATACGGACCAAAAGCGCATCACGGCGCGTGATCCGTGTTACCGTGAAAGGCCAAAAGGCGCAACCGAGGACACGCCGACGATTATTCGGTCGCCCTCCGGGACAATCGTCGGCCACTGCTTGCCCCAGGCCTGCCAAAACGGTATTTGACGGCCAGCCCGCAACGGTTTGTCCGCAGCCGGCAAAACGCCCGATCACACGCCAGGGAGAAGCGCCATGCAACAGGATCTGCTCTATTCCAAGACCCATGAGTGGGCACGCGTCGAGGACGAGATCGCCGTGGTCGGCATCACCGACTTCGCCCAGGAACAACTCGGCGACATCACCTATGTGGAACTGCCCGCCGTCGGCGACACCGTGGAAGCCGGCCAGGAGATGGGCTCCGTCGAATCCGTCAAGGCGGCCAGCGAACTCTACAGCCCGGTCAGCGGCGAGGTCATCGAGGTCAACGAGGAGCTTGAAGCCGCTCCGGAAAAGGTCAACGCCGACCCCTTCGGCGAAGGCTGGCTCATCCGGGTGCGCCTGACCGAGGAGCCCATCGGCCTGCTGTCGCCCGAGGAATACGAGGAACTGGCCAAGGCCGACCACTAAACCGGAGCGTCACATGCCCTACATTCCCCATACCCCGGAGGAAATCCGGGAGATGCTCGACGTCGTCGGCCTGCCCGACGTCGATGCCCTGTTCGCCGAAATTCCGCCCGAGCTGCGCCCGCAGAGCTTCGACCTGCCCAAGGGAGCCACGGAAATGGCCGTGCGCCTGGCCATGGAGCGGCTGGCGGCCAAAAACCGTATCGACATGGTGAGTTTTCTCGGCGGCGGCTTTTACGACCACTACGTGCCGGCTGCCTCGGACATGCTGCTGTCGCGCGGCGAATTCTACACCGCCTACACGCCCTATCAGCCCGAGGCCTCCCAGGGAACGCTCCAAGCCATCTTCGAATACCAGACCGCCGTGACCCGGCTGCTCGACATGGAATGCTCCAATGCCGGGGTCTACGACGGCGGCACGGCCCTGTACGAGGCCCTCATGATGGCCGTGCGCCACACCCGGCGCAAGAAAGCCGTGGTCAGCGAGACGGTGAGCCCCATCTACCGCATCGTGCTGACCACCTACACCAAGAACCTCCATCTCGATCTGGTTGTCGTGCCGCATAAAAACGGCCTGGACGACTTCGAGGGGCTCGCCGCGGCCATCGACGGCGACACCGCCGCCCTGGTGGTGCAAAATCCCAATTTCTTCGGCAACGTCCAGGACTTCACCGAGCTTTTCGCCACGGCCAGGGCCAAGGGCGCGGTCTCGGTCATGTCCTGCTATCCGGTGCTCCAGACCGTGCTTAAGACCCCCGGGGCCATGGGCGCGGACATCGCCACGGCCGAGGGGCAAAGCCTGGGGCTGCCACTGTCCTTCGGCGGCCCCTACCTTGGCATCATGACCTGCAAAAAAACCATGATCCGCCAGATGCCCGGCCGTATCGCCGGGCGCACCCACGACGCCAAGGGCCGCACCGGCTACGTGCTGACGCTCCAAGCCCGGGAGCAGCACATCCGCCGCCAGAAGGCCACCTCCAACATCTGCTCCAATCAGGCGCTGTGCGCCCTGCGCGCCCTTATAAACGTCTGTCTCGTCGGCAACGAGGGACTCTCCCGCCAGGCCGCCCGCTCCATCGAAAACGCCAATTACGCCGCCTGGAAGCTGTGCTCCGTCCCGGGCGTGTCGCTTTTAAACGGAGCCCCTTTCGGCAACGAGTTCGCGGCCGTCTTTCCGGTCAACGCCAAACGGGTGGTCCGCACGCTCATGGACGACGGCATCGTGCCGGGCTTTCCGCTGGGCCGCTACTACAAGGGCCTGGAGAACGCGCTTTTAATCTGCTGCACCGAAAAGCACGACCGCGCCGACATCGACCGTCTGGCCAGACGGCTGGAGAGAGCCTTATGAGCACCGTCTTTTCCAAATCCGTGCCCGGCCGCGAAGGCGTTTGGCCCGATCTGCCCAAGACCGCGCCCATCGACTTCATTCCGCCGGGCCTTTTGCGCGACGGCGACGCCGGCCTGCCGTCGCTCTCCGAGCTCGACGTGGTGCGCCATTTCACGGCGCTTTCGCGCAAGAACTACGGCATCGACTCCAATTTCTATCCGTTGGGGTCGTGCACCATGAAGTACAACCCCAAGTTCACCGAGGAAGTGGCGGCCCTGGCCGGCTTTGCCCGGCTCCATCCGCTGACCCCGCAGCTGCCCGGCGGCGGCGACATGTCGGCCGGATCGCTTGAAGTGATGTACGAGATGGAGCGCTGCCTGTGCGAGATCACCGGCATGGCCGCCTTCACCCTGCACCCCATGGCCGGGGCCCACGGCGAGCTGACCGGCGCGCTCATGATCGCCGCCTACCATGCCGACAAGGGCAACAAGAAGACCAAGATCATCTGCCCGGACTCGGCCCACGGCACCAACCCGGCCTCGGCCGCCATCGCCGGCTTCGAGGTGGTGTCCATCGAATCCAAGGACGGCATCATCGATCCGGCCGCCCTGGCCGCCGTCATCGACGACGAGACCGCCGCCGTGATGATGACCGTGCCCAACACCCTTGGGCTTTTCGAGCGCCATCTGCCCGAAATCGTGGCCCTTTGCCGCAAGTTCGACGCGCTCCTCTACTACGACGGAGCCAACCTCAACGCCATCCTCGGCAAGCTGCGGGTGGGCGACGCCGGTTTCGACGTGGTGCACCTGAACTTGCACAAGACCTTTGCCACGCCCCACGGCGGCGGCGGCCCGGGCGCGGGACCGGTCGGCGTGTCCGAACGGCTCATTCCCTTTCTGCCCATTTCCCGGGTGCAAAAGGACGACGCCGGCCGGTATTCCTTAAGCTACGACCATCCCAAGTCCATCGGCTACGTGGCCCCGTTTTACGGCAACTTCGGGGTGGTGCTCAAAGCCTACGCCTATATCCTGCGCCTGGGGCGCGAGGGACTCACCCGCGTCTCGGAAGCGGCGGTGCTCGCGGCCAACTATATGCGAAAGCGCCTGGATACGGCCATCGAGGTGCCCTACGACCGGGTGTGCATGCACGAATTCGTGGCCTCGGCAGGCAAGCTTGCCGCCGAGAAGAACGTGCGGGCGCTGGACATCGCCAAGGCGCTCCTCGATCGCGGCTACCACGCCCCGACCATCTACTTCCCGCTTATTATCAAGGAAGCGCTGATGTTCGAGCCTACGGAAACCGAGAGCAAGGACACCCTCGACGCCTTCGTGGCCGATCTGCTGGAGATTCTGGCCCTGGCCGAAACCGATCCCGAGGCCGTGCGCGCCTGTCCCACGACGCTTCCCGTGGGCCGGCTGGACGAGACCCACGCCGCGAGGGCCATGGAGATCACCGATGACCTCTAATCCGGCCAAACGGCTGGTGGTGGTCGGGGCCGGCCCCGGCGGCTTCGAGGCGGCGCTCGCCGGCGCGGCGGCCGGCCTGGACGTGACCCTGGTCGAGCGCGGCAAGCTCGGCGGCACCTGCCTCAACTGGGGCTGCATCCCCACCAAGCATCTGCTGGCCGCAACGCTTCCCGTGGAGGGCCTGGCCGCCCAGGCCAAGCAGAAGCTGGCCTCGGGCGCGGTCACGGTGGATCTGGCCGCTGTCCAGGCCAAGAAGAAGAAGCTGCTCGCCGCCACCCACTCAGCCATGGCCGCCACGCTCAAGAAGGCCGGCATCCGTCTGGTTACGGCCAACCTGGCCGGCGTCTCGCCGGGTGTGGCCCGGGTGGCCGCCGGCAGCGTGAGCGAAGATATCCCCTTCGACGCCCTGATCCTGGCCCTGGGGTCGCGCGCCGCCGCCTTCCCCGGGGTCAAGCCCGACGGCAAGGCCGTGCTCGGCGTGGCTCCGGTGCTGGATTTCACCGCCGCCCCGGAAAGCTGCATCATCGTCGGGGCCGGGGCCATCGGCCTGGAGATCGCCACGATCTACCACCGCCTGGGAACCAAGGTGACCATGGTGGACGCCGCCCCGAGGCTGGCTCCGGCCGAGGATCCGGACGTGTCCAAGGTGGTGGCCCAGGTCATGCGCCGCCTGGGCATCGACGCCCGGCCCGGGGCCAAGGTGGAGAGCCTGGTCACCGAGGATGGCCGGGCCAAACTCACCCTGGCCGGCGGCGAAGTCGTCACCGCCGAGAAGGCGCTGGTGGCCATCGGCCGCTTCGCCCCGACCGCCGTGCCCGGGTTGGCCGAATGCGGCGCGACCTTCGCCAATCCCGCCCCCAACCGGGCCTGGATCGCAACCGGCGACACCCTGGAAACCGCGCCCGGCATCTATGCCGTGGGCGACTGCAACGGCCGGGTGCTGCTGGCCCACGCCGCCGGGAGCCAAGGCGTCTACGCCGCCCGCCACGCCGCCGGGCTGGAAACCGGCCCCTATGCCCCCGGCCCCGTCCCGGGCTGCTACTACGGCACGCCGGAAATCATGCGCGTGGGCGTCGTCGCCGCCCCGGGCGACCTGATTTCCGAAGCGGCCTTCGTGGCCAACCCCATGGCCCAGGCGTATGCCGACACCGCCGGCTTCGCCCGGGTGGTCTGGAAGGACGGCACAGTGGCCGGCATCACGGCCGTGGGCCACGGCGCGTCCGCCATGGGCACCCTGGCCACGGTCATCGTATCCCAGGCCTGGACCCGCAGCCAGGCCGAGCGCTTGATCTTCCCCCACCCGGGGCTGGACGAGACACTCAAGGCCGCACTGTTGGGCGAGGTCAAGGCCAAGGCGTAAAAAAATGAATCGGGGGGAAACTTCTTGAAAGAAGTTTCCCCCCGCTCCCTCCTTCAAGAACTTTTCAAGGGGGGGAGCGCTGCCCTTCTTGTAGATTCATCGGTCACACGACCACTTCCAAACAGGAACACGACGATGCTGCACCAGACTGTTGTTACGGAATTGCAGGAACCGGCCGGCATCAGCCGCCGTTTCCTCCTGCGCGCCGGCATGGTCGGCCTGTGCGCCTGCTTTTTCCCCTGGCCGGCGGCGGCCAAGTCCAAGACCGCCGCGCCGGCCGCCGCACCCGCCGCTGCGGCGACCCCGCCCCCGCCGGTCGGTTTCTACCTGGAGAACAAGGCCAAATTCCTGGCCGATTTCAAGGGCGTGTGCGCCGGGGCCGAGAAATGGATGGCCGCGCGCGTCTCCGAACCCGTGGCCAAGGCCGCAAGCAGCGACGCCCTGCGCCGGTTTGAAATCCTGCTCCCGACCCTGCCCGATCTCGGCGGCGCGTCCAACCGCAACCAGCCGTATATCACCATGGCCGGCTGGCTGACGGCCCTTTTTCAGGCCATGCGCGAAAAAGGCATGGCCGCCAAGGACGCCGGACGCCTGCTCTACGACCTGTGCGCCGCCGACTGGGCCGCCATCCCGCCGCAACGCGCCCAGGCCATGGGCGCGGCGCTTTTTTCCCCAGCCTCCAAGGCCGCGCTCCAACAATGGGCCGAAGTCAGCCAGAAACGGCTGCTGCCCGCCGACTGGGTGGGCACATTCATCCCTGGCGACGGCAAGAACTTCGACCTCGGCTACGACTACAGCGAATGCGGCGCGGTCAAGTATTTCAAATCCCAGGGCGTACCCGAAGTGGCCCCCTACTACTGCTTAAACGACTTCCTGGCCTCCCGCGCCCAGGGCACGGGCCTGGCCCGCCAGCATACCCTGGCCCAGGGCGACACGCTGTGCGACTTCCGCTACAAGCAGGGCCGCGCCGTGACCCAGGACTGGAACACCGAGACGCCCCGCTTCGAGGGCAAAAAACCGGTGTAGGGAAAGAGAAGACAAAAGAGTGCCTCCGGCGGCCGGGGGGGATAATCCCCCCCGGACCCCCTTGAAGGGAAAATTTGAAAGGGTGCTTGGGGCTGGCTGCGACATTGGTCGGCTGGCGAGCGGGACAGTCGACGCTTGCGAGATCGGGCATCACTGTCGTTCCGGCGGCCAGAGGGAGGCAATCCCTCCCCTCTCCCCGAAGTGATTAATGGGGATGAATCGGCTCTTTTCCAGGTAGCGGCATGCGCCGCTAGCCACCACGAACCTCGTTCGTGGTCTGGGCCAGCGCGTCGGACGTTTTTCCCATCAGACGAGAGGCAGCGGGCTGCCCGCCCCCTGGCGGGCGGCTGTTCCTTTTGTCGCCGGCCGTCCCTGGATTGTTCATAAAAAGAAAAAGGTATTTTAGGACGATATGACCGTTTTGCACCAAAAGTTGATCCTGGCCTCGGCCTCGCCACGCCGCCGCGAACTGCTCGGCCTGGCCGGCATCGCCTTCGATATCGTCGTGAGCCCGGCCGAGGAGCCGGCCCCGGACCTGGGCGAGCACCCGGCCGCCTACGCCGCCCGCATGGCGCGGCTCAAGGCGGCGGCCGTGGCCGCGTCGCATCCCGAGGCAGTGGTGCTCGGCGCGGATTCCGTAGTGGCGGTCGGCGAGACCATCCTTGGCAAACCCAAGGACGCGGCCGACGCCCTGCGCATGCTGACGCTCTTGTCCGGGCGCACGCATCAGGTGGTGACCGGCTGCGCCATTTTCGCCCCGGACCGGGAGCCGGAGATTTTTTCGGTCGCAACCGACGTGACCATGCTGGAGATAAGCAAAGCCCGCCGGGCCGCCTACGTGGCCACGGGCGAGCCCATGGACAAGGCCGGAGCCTACGCCATCCAGGGCGGCGCGGCGGCGTTTGTCACGTCGATTTGCGGGTCGTACACCAATGTGGTGGGATTGCCGCTGGCGGAGGTGGTCGAGGTATTGCGGTGTTACGGGCTCAAGTCGCAAGCGCCCGCCGGGAACGCCCCCACAGCGTAGCGCCCTGGAAATCCACGTTCCAACGACCTGCCAAACGCCGGTCAGGCGCGGCTGTGTTGGGGAAACGTCAGGCAGGCCAGCCCATCCCTGACGGCGACGGATCGGCTGGCCTTACCTTCGGAACCCAGGCGCGCCTGCGATCTTCTCCCGTGCCCGGCTAGATCGTCTGTTTGAGAGACGTCACCGTGACCTCGAGCACCCGGGTCAGAAACGGAAATTTGCCTTGCATCATCTCGAACTGCGGCCCCTGCTTGAGAAATCGGGCCGTGCCTTCCAGCAGAAACCCCGTGCCCGGCCCCATCCGCCCCGCGACTTCCTTGCTGCCGAGCGTGAGCAGCACCTTGTCGTTTTTGAGCACCTTGCCCTCGGTCTTACGCATCTTCCAAGCCGGGATGAGAAGCGTTTTGTCATCCGGGGTCACCAAATACGAATTCCACGTGTTGACCACATGGGCCTCGCCATCGGCGCAGGTCACGATGGACACCACCCCTTCCTTGCCGAGCACTTCCTTGAACGTATCCGTAAACATGCGGGGACTCCTTTGGTTGAATAAATTATGGATATAACTTATCCTGGATTCATCTAGTCCACGTTTTGACGGACGTCAAGACAGGACTGCCCGTTTGCGGTAACAAGGGGTGTGTCGGATCGGGAGGTTCAGGGTGCAATTCAGTATCGGGGTGGAATACGCCTTTCACTCGCTTTTCTACCTGGTTGGCATGCCCGAGGGAAAGTCGGTCGGGATCAAGCGCATCGCGCAGCTGCATGGCATAACCGAGACGTATCTCTCGAAAATCTTTGCCAAGCTTGGCAAGGCGCAGATCGTTACGGCCGTCCCCGGCGTCAAGGGCGGCTACGCGCTGGCGCGGGAC
>JBKICS010000420.1:0-4903 GCA_046567015.1 Acidobacteriota bacterium
GCCCGGGCGATGGCCACCCGCTGGCGCTGGCCGCCGGAAAACTGGTGGGGAAAGCGCCTGGCGTGCTCGGGCAAAAGCCCCACCTGCCCGAGCAGCTCGGCCACCCGCTCCCGGCGCTCGGCGGCCGAACCGACGCGAAGGGCCCGCAGCCCCTCGGCCACGGTCCAGCCGATGGGCAGACGCGGATTGAGCGAGGAATAGGGATCCTGGAAAATCATCTGGGCCAGGCGCGGCAGCCGCCGCCGCTCGGCCGGCGTCCCGGCCCAGGGATCGAACCCGTCCAGGCGCACCGTGCCCCCGCTTGGCGGCTCAAGGCCCACGGCCAGGCGGGCCAGGGTCGATTTGCCGCAGCCCGATTCGCCGACCAGGCCCAGGGTCTCGCCCCGGCCAACGGTCAGGTCCACGCCGTCCACGGCCCGCACCACCCGCTCGCGCCGGGCGAAAAAACCAACGCTTGTCGCATACTGGCGCGACAGGCCGGCCAGTTCGAGGATGGGGGTGGTCGCTGCGTCACCCATGGAGCCAGCACCTCGCTTGCCGGCCGTCCGGCAATGTGAACAGCGGCGGAATCTGCCTGGAGCAGGGTTCGAACACCCGGGGACAGCGGGGATGAAAATGACAGCCGGCCGGCAGGGCGGACAGGCTCGGCACCGTGCCGGGGATGGGGGTCAGCCGTCGTCCCGGATCGCTCACGCGCGGCAGGGAGGCGAGCAGGCCCTGGGAATAGGGATGGGCCGGACCCTTGAAAAAATCCAGCACCGGGGCGTTTTCCACCACCCGGCCGGAATACATGACGGTCACGGCGTCGGCGGTCTGGGCCACCACGCCCAGGTTGTGGGTGACGAGCAGGATGGCCGTGCCGGCCTCCCGGGCCATATCGAGCATGAGCTCCAGAATCTGTCCCTGGACCGTGACGTCCAGCGCCGTGGTCGGCTCGTCGGCGATGAGCAGCTCCGGCGAGAGCATGAGCGCCATGGCGATCATGACCCGCTGGCGCTGGCCGCCGGAGAGTTCGTGGGGATAGCCGAGCATCCGGCGGCGGGGTTCGGGCAGGCCCACCCGGGCGAGCATGGCCTCGGCCGCGGTCAGCGCCTCCCGGCGCGAGGCCCCGGCATGGACGCGAAGGGGTTCGGCCACCTGATCGCCGATGGTCAGGACCGGATTGAGCGCGGTCATGGGCTCCTGGAAGATCATGGAGGCCCGCCGGCCCCGGATGGTCCGGCGCTCGGACTCGGGCAGGGCCAGGATGTCCGTGCCGGAAAGGAGCGCCTGCCCGGCCGCCACCCGCCCCGGCGGCGTGATGAGGCCGAGCATGGACAGGGACAGCACCGTCTTGCCGCAACCCGATTCACCGACCACGGCCCTGACCCCGCCCCGGTCAACGGTCAGGTCCACGCCGTCCACGGCCGTGACCGGCCCGGCCGGACCGTCGAAGACCGTGGTCAGTCCCCGCACCTGCAATAACGTCTGTCCCATGCCCCTTCCGTGGTGTTTCCCGCCCTGGGCGGGCGGCCCGGTTCCCCTTGCCACCGGCAAAACGGCGCGTTATAGACTGGAAATAGTCTTGTTACTTCAAGGAGGACTCGAAATGAGCTACCCATATCGTTCGATGCCGACGACGCAACCCCGCGTCGAGGTTGTAAACGCCTTCATGCGCGGCGTCTACGGCTGGATGAGCCTGGGCCTGCTGCTGACGGCCGCAGTCTCCATGTTCATCGCCTCAAGCCCAGCCCTGCGCCAGGTCGTTCTCGGCAACCAGCTCATCTTTTTCGGCCTGATCATCGCCGAACTGGCCCTGGTGGTCGGCCTGTCCGCCGCGATCAACCGCCTGTCCGCCGGCACGGCCAGCGCCATGTTCATGCTCTACAGCGCCTTAAACGGCGTCACCCTGTCGGCCATCTTCTTGATCTACGCCAAGGCCGTGATCTTCAAAGCCTTCCTGGTCACCGGCGGCATGTTCGGGGCCATGAGCCTGTACGGCCTGCTGACCAAGCGCGACCTGACCGCCATGGGCAGTTTCCTGTTCATGGGCCTTATTGGCATCGTCATCGCCTCCATCGTGAATATCTTCACCAAAAGCGCCATGATGGACTTCATCATCTCCTGCGTGGGGGTGCTGGTTTTCACGGGGCTGACCGCCTACGACACCCAGAAGCTCAAGGTCATGGGCGACATGGCCCCGGCCAACGACGCCACGGCGGTGCGCCGGGGGACGATCCTCGGAGCGCTCACCCTCTATCTCGATTTCATCAACCTGTTCCTCATGATGCTGCGCCTTTTCGGCGGCGGCTCGAGCAGGGACTAGGCGCGACTTCGACCGGCCCGTTTCCGGCCGCCACGGCGGCCGGAAACGGGCAACCCCACCCACATGGCCAATGCACGTCGCACCCGGCGGCGAAGGGACAAGCCTTCCCGCCCATCCCCCCTTTCGTCCGCCCGTCTGGCCCCCCGGAATTGGGGCCGCCTGCTCACGTCGCTGCTGCTCTCCCTGCCCGCACGGCTCTTCGCCTTCTCCCGTCGTCTGGAAGCGAAATGGTTCGCCCTGGGGCTGGGCAAGGTCTGCCGGCCGGCCGCGGCCACGGTGGCCGTGGGCGGCATGTCCCCGGACTGCCGGGGGCGGGTGCTGCTGACCTCGTGGCTGCTGGGCTGGGCCGCGGCACGCGGCGTTTCGGCTGCCGTGGCCGGATCGGTTGGCGACGGCTGCCCGCCGGTTCGGCCTTTCCAGGTCATGCCCGGCAGCAGTCCCGACGAAGCCGGGATCGAGGCGGCGCTGCTCGCCCGCTACGCCCCGTCCGGACGCTTTCTCATCGACGTCGATCCGCGAAACGCCGCCACCTCGGCCGTGCGCGCCTTCGGCCCGGACATGCTGGTGCTTCAGGACGCCCTGGGCGAGCCGCGCCTGCGCCGGGATCTGGAACTGGCCATCCTCACCCCCGACGACCTGGGGCCGGGCTTTGGCCGGGTGTTCCCGGCCGGTTCCTGGCGACGCGGCCCGGACGTGCTCTCCCGGGCGGCCGCCTTCTGCGTCCACGCCGGGCCGCACAACCTGGACGCGGCCATGGCGGCGGCCGAGAAGCGCCTGGCCGTCTACGGCAAGCCGGTCTTCGGCATGACCTTTTCCATCTGGCGCTGGCGCGGCCCGGACGGGCCGGCCACGGCCTCGGACCTGGCCGACACGCCCTACATCACCGTCCTTGGCGAGTCCGACCGCGACAGCCTGCCGGAACTGATTCGCCGCGACTTGAACGCCCTGCCGCGCATGGCCTTTTTCGTCCACGACCGGCACCGCTTCACCCGGCAGGACTTCGAGCACCTGCGGGCCGACGCCACCCGCCTGCGGGCCGGGGTGGTCATCACCAGCCCCCGCTTCGACCTCAAGCTGCGCCAGGGGGCCGACTACCTAAGCGGGCTCACCGTGTGGACCTATGACCCGGAAGTGGTCTTCGGGCCGACCCTTTTTACCGACCAGACCTTCCTGGCCTGGTGGGAGGACCGGTTCGGGGCCGTCCTTCACGACCGCCTGCCCGGCTAGGAGCTACCGATGCCCCAGCCCCTGCGCCGCCGAATTCCCGTGCTGGCCCTGCTTGCGGCCCTGGTCCTCGGTCTTCTGGCCGTGGCCGGCTGCTTCGGCCAAAAACAACACGAGCTGCGTCTGGGATTCGTGGCCACCTTCAGCGGCGAAGGCTTCCGGGCCGGACGCGACGCTCTGGAAGCGGCCCGGTTTGCCGCCCAGGCCGCCAATGAGGCCGGGACGGCGGTCATCGACGGCCAGCCCTGCCGGGTGCGGCTTTTTATCGCCGACGACAAGGACTCCCCGGAAGAAGCCGCCCGGGCCGTCAAGAAACTGGTGGCGCAGGACAAGGTCACGGTCATCATCGGCCCCTATGCCAGCGATCAGGCCGACGCCGCCGCCCTGGCCGCCGAGGCCGCCGGCGTGCCGCTCATCGCTCCCTCGTCAACGGCTGCGGTGGTCACGGCCGGCCGGCCCCACATCTTTCGCATCGCCTTCACCGACGCCTTCCAGGGCATGGTCCTGGGGCGACTGGCCAGTCGGCAGCTGGGCCTAGCCCGGGTGGCCGTGGTCGCCAACCAGGACGACCTGTCCAGCCGGTCCCTGGCCGACGCCTTCGCCCAGGCGTTCACCGACTGCGGCGGCCGGCCCAGCGTGACCTTCTACCCGGACCGCACCCGGGATTTTGCCGCCGTCATGGACAAGATCCTCAGCGACGCTCCCCAGGCGATCTTCCTGCCCAATTCCAGCAAGGAATCGGTGTTGGCCGCCCTGGCCGCCCGCAAGGCCGGATTCGCCGGCCTGCTCCTTGGCGGCGACGCCTGGGACGGACCGGAAGTCTCGCGCCTCGACGCCTTTGACGGGGCCTATTTCGTGGACCACTGGCGGGTGGAGGCCCCGGGCTCCCGGGCCAAGGCCTACGGCGAGACCTTTGCCCGGGAACGCAAGCGCGCCCCCACCGAACTCGGAGCCCTGACCCAGGACGCCGTGGGCGTGGTGCTGGCCGCCGTGACCCGGGCCGGGTCGGTCGCGCCCGAAGCCATCACCCGGGCACTGCTCGAACTGCCGCCCTACGACGGCGTCACCGGCGCCTTCGATTTCATTGACGACGGCAACCCGGTCAAATCCCTCTACATAAGCCGCGTGGCCAAGGGCGGCAGCCGCCTGGAAACCATCGAAGCCCCGCCGCCCGAGCCGTGTCGGAAGGGGACATAGGTACGGGGGAGAGCCTCCGGCGGCCGGGAGGGGGTAACCCCCTCCCGGACCCACCCTGCAGGGGGGAAATGGGCGTGCTTTTTACGAGGATGGCTGGACGGTTGGGACTAGGGAGGCGGTGGCCGCAACAAGCAGGACGCCGGACGCGGTCGGGGGTGTGATCCCGGCCCCCGACGC
>JBKICS010000421.1:0-3787 GCA_046567015.1 Acidobacteriota bacterium
CGAACAGCGGGAAGCTCTTGGCGAAGGGTTGCACTTCCTTGCGGATCTCGTCCAGCTTGGTGTCGTTGCCGACAGCCTTGATGGCCGCGTCGATCCAGGTCACGATCTTGGCCATGTCGGACTCGACCAGACCGCGCGTGGTGAGGGCCGCCGTGCCCAGGCGCACGCCCGAGGTGATAAACGGCGAGCGCGTCTCGAAGGGCACCGTGTTTTTGTTCGAGGTGATGCCGGCCAGATCGAGGGCATGCTCGGCGTCCTTGCCGGTCACGTCCTTCCTGGTCAGGTCCATGAGCACCAGATGGTTGTCCGTGCCGCCGGAGACCAGATCGTAGCCGAGCGCGGTCAAACCGGTGGCCAGCGCCTGGCAGTTTTTCACCACCTGCCCCTGATAGATCTTGAACGTGGGTTTGAGCGCCTCGCCGAAAGCCACGGCCTTGGCCGCGATGACGTGCATGAGCGGGCCGCCCTGGATGCCGGGGAAGATCTGGGAATTGAGCGACTTGCCGTTGTCCTCGGTGGAGAGGATAAGCCCCCCGCGCGGGCCGCGCAGGGTCTTGTGCGTGGTCGAGGTGGTGTAGTGGGCGTAGGGGATGGGCGAGGGATGGTGGCCGGTGGCGACGAGGCCCGCGATATGCGCCATGTCGACCACGAGCTTGGCCCCGACCTCGTCGGCGATGGCCCGGAAACGCGGGAAATCGATGATGCGCGGATAGGCGCTGGCCCCGGCCACGATGACCGTGGGGCGGTGCTCCTTGGCCAGGCGTTCGACCTCGTCATAGTCGATGGTGCCTGTCTCTTTGCGCACGTGGTAGAAAACGATGTTGAAGAGCTTGCCCGAGAAGTTGACCGGCGAACCGTGGGTCAAATGGCCGCCGTGGGAGAGGTCCATGCCGAGCAGGGTGTCGCCGGGCTTCATGGCCGCGAAATAGACGGCCATGTTGGCCTGGGAGCCGGAATGGGGCTGCACATTGGCGTACTCGCAGCCAAACAGCGCCTTGACCCGGTCGCGGGCCAGATCTTCGGCGATGTCCACGTATTCGCAGCCGCCGTAGTAGCGCTTGCCCGGGTAGCCTTCAGCGTACTTGTTGGTCATCACGCTGCCCTGGGCCTGGCGCACGGCCGTGGAGACGAAGTTCTCCGAGGCGATCATTTCGAGCTTGCCGGTCTGGCGCTCGATTTCCAGGCACACGGCCCGCCCGACTTCGGGATCGGCAATCAGCAGTTCTTCCATGGGCGTTTCCTTCTCAATGCGTTCGGGGGGAGGCCCGGTTTCGAGCTTCCCCCCGTGCGCGGCTATGTGGCCGGGCGCGTGGCCCGGCGTGAGGGCTACTCGGCGAAGGCCTTGAAGATCAGGCTGGCGTTGGTGCCGCCGAACCCGAACGAGTTGCAAAGGACGCTGCCGACGGCCATGGTGCGGGCGACATTGGGCGTGTAGTCCAGGTCGCAGACCGGGTCGGGGGTGTCCAGGTTGATGGTGGGCGGAATGACGCCCTCCACGATGGTCTTGACGCTCATGACCGACTCGATGCCGCCGGCGGCACCGAGGCAGTGGCCGATCATGGACTTGTTCGAGGTGATGGGCACCTTGTAGGCATGCTCGCCCAGCACCGTCTTGATCGCCTTGGTCTCGCAGGAGTCGTTAAGCGACGTGGAGGTGCCGTGGGCATTGATGTGCTCGATCTGCGAGGCGTCCATGCCGGCTTCGCGCAGGGCCGCCCGCATGGCGAGCGCCATGCCGGAACCGTCCTCGGGGGGCGCGGTCATGTGGTAGGCGTCGCCGGACGCGCCAAACCCGGCCAGCTCGGCCAGGATGCGCGCGCCGCGCGCCTTGGCGTGCTCCAGGGATTCGAGCAGCAGCAAACCGCAGCCCTCGCCGATGACGAAGCCGTCGCGGTCGGCGTCGAAGGGACGCGAGGCCTTGGTCGGCTCGTCGTTGCGGGTGGACAGGGCTTTTAAGGCATTGAATCCGCCGACCGCCAGGGGCGTGATGGTGGATTCGACGCCGCCGCAGATGGCGGCCGAGGCCCGGCCGAGCATGATGTCGGCGGCGGCGTAGCCGATGCCGTGCAGTCCCGAGGCGCAGGCCGAGGTGGTGCAGAGGTTGGAGCCGCGCGCGCCGGTTGCGATGGAAACCTGGCCGGCGGCCATGTTGGCGATCATGGTCGGGATGAAAAAGGGCGAAACACGCGAGGGGCCCTGCTCAAGCAGCTTGGTGTGGGTGGCTTCGAGGGTTTCGAGCCCGCCCAGGCCGCAGCCGATAATGACGGAAACCCGTTCGGCTTCCTCGGGGGCGATTTTGTAGCCTGCGTCCTCCATGAGCATCATGGCGGCGGACAGGGCGTAGAGAGTGAAGCGATCCAGGCGTTTGGCCAGCTTGGGGGCGACATACGGCTTGGAGTCGAAGTCTTTGACCTCGCAGGCAAAGCGCGTGTCATACGCCGTGGCGTCGAACCGGGTGATGGGGGCGGCGCCAGAGACGCCGGCCACGAGGTTCTGCCAACTGGCGGCCAGATCGTTGCCGAGGGGGGTGATGGCCGCAAGGCCGGTAACGACTACCCGATGTAAGGTCATGGCGCATCCGTCCGCGAACCGGGGCGGGCAGAAAGCCACAACGCCGCCCCGGCCCGACTGGGCGTTTGGGGCTTACTCGCCCTTTTTCTTTTCGATAAAGGAGATGGCGTCCTGGACTTTCTGGATCGTCTGGGCATCCTCGTCCGAGATTTCCACGCCGAACTCTTCTTCCATGGCCATGATCAGCTCGGTCAGATCCAGGGAATCCGCGCCCAGGTCATCCACGAATTTGGCTTCGGGGAGGACTTCAGCGGCATCCACACCAAGCTGATCAACAATGATTTCTTTGACTTTTTCCGCGACAGACATGGTTTCCTCCAAGTAATGGGCGTAGAGACGTTTCGGTTACATGTACATGCCGCCGTTGATGCCGAGCACCTGGCCGGTGACGTAGGCGGCGTCGTCGCTGGCCAGATAGCTGACGGCAGCGGCGATTTCCCCGGGGGCGCAGGCGCGCTTTAAGGGGATGCGGTCGGCAAAGGACGCCTTGACGGCGTCGGGCAAAACAGCGGTCATGTCGGTTTCGACAAAGCCCGGAGCCACGGCGTTGACCGTGACGTTGCGCGAGCCAAGCTCCAGGGCGGCGGATTTGGTCAGGCCAATGAGCCCGGCTTTGGCCGCGGCGTAGTTGGCTTGCCCGGCATTTCCGGACTGGCCGACCACGGAGGTGATATTGATGATCCGGCCGGCGCGGCGCTTCATCATGAGCTTGGCGGCCTCGCGCAGGCAGGCAAAGGCCCCCATGAGGTTGACGCGGATGACGGCGGCGAAATCCTCGTCCTTCATGCGCACGATGAGCCCGTCGCGGGTGATGCCGGCGTTGTTGACCAGCACGTGGAGATCGGCGTCCTTGATATGCTCGGCGAAAAAGGCGGTCACGGCGGCGCTGTCGCCGGTGTCCAGGGCGAGCGCCCGGGCCGTGCCGCCGGCGGCGACGATTTCGTCCACCACGGCCGCGGCCGCTTCGGGCTTGCTGACGTAGGTGAGAACGACGTCGAAGCCGTCTGTGGCGAGACGTTTGGCCACGGCCGCGCCGATGCCGCGCGAGCCGCCGGTGATAAGCGCCGTAGGCATGGCTGAACTCCTTGTCGCCGGCCCCGGGTGGTCATCCCGGGGCACGCCGCGCAATCGTTTACGGGAAAGGGCGCGGGGCAAGCGCCCGCGCTGGGGCGGGCAGGGCGAACCCTAGCCGAAACGCCCGTCAACAGCAAATCCG
>JBKICS010000422.1:0-4037 GCA_046567015.1 Acidobacteriota bacterium
TCCGGGGCAGCGCCCCGGCGGGGTCTGGGGCAGCGCCCCAGAACGCCCCGGCACTATTCTTCCTCGATGCCGTTGCGGTCGTCGATGACGCGTTTGGTCTTGCCGCAGCTGCGCGGCAGGGAACCCGGGGCCAGGATGTCGATCCAGCCGCGCACGAACAGGTGCTTGCGCATCTCGATGGAAATGGCTTCGGACAGGTTCTGGTCCCGGTCGGCGCTGACCTCGGGCTTGCGCTCCACCCGCACCACCATCTGGTCGCGGCCGTCGCGGCGCACCAGGCGAATCTGGAACTCGCTGTCCACGTCCTTGAAGGTGGCGAGCACGCTGGCGATCTGGCCGGGGTAGATGTTGACGCCGCGAAAGACGAACATGTCGTCGGAGCGGCCGAGAATCCGGTCGTGGCGCGGCAGGGACAGGCCGCAGGGGCAGGGGTCGGGGAGCAGTCGGGTGAGATCCCGGGTGCGGTAGCGAATGAGCGGCGCGGCTTCCTTGCATAAAGACGTCACCACCATTTCGCCCACCTCGCCCGGGGCCACGGGGGCCAACGTCACCGGGTCGAGGACTTCGAGGATGAACAGGTCGGCCCAGTAGTGGATGCCGTCGTGGGCCGAGCATTCCAGGCCCGCGCCCGGTCCGTAGAGCTCGGTCATGCCGGTGATGTCGAAGCTCTCCTCGATGCCGAGCCACTTCTCGAAGCGCCGGCGCATCTTGTCGGTGTGGGTCTCGGCCCCGAAGATGACTTTTTTGAGCTTGATGCGCTTGCGCATGTCGCGTTTGTGGACCTCCTCGGCCAGGAGCAGGGCCATGGAGGCGGTGGAGCACAGGCAGGTGGAGCCCATGTCCTCGAGGAGCTGGAGATGGATCTCCATGTTGCCGGGACCAATGGGCAGGGCCATGGCCCCGAAATGTTCGCAGCCGAGCTGAAAGCCGGCCCCGGCCGTCCACAGGCCGTAGCCCACGGCGATCTGCACCCTATCGAGGGTCGAAAGGCCCGCCAGTTCGTAGCAGCGGGCGAACATGGTCTTCCAGACGTCGATGTCGCGCTGGGTGTAGGCCAGGATCTTGCGTTTGCCGGTGGTGCCGGACGAGGCGTGGATGCGCACCACCTTGTCCTCGGGCACGGAGAGCAGCGGCAGCGGGTAGCCCTGGCGCAGATCCTCGACCGTGGTCACCGGGAGATTCGGCAGATCGCCCAGGGACAGGGTCTGGCCCGGTTCGTAGCCGACGGTCGCCAGCCGGTCGCGGTACACGGGATTGCCGGCAAAGGCGTGGCGGCAGGTCCAGTTGAGACCGGCGGTCTGTCGTTCGGCCAGGGACTCGGGGGTGATATGCGGCAGAAAACGGTATGCGCTCATGAACGGCTCCGGGGTAGCAAGATCGGTGGGGGCTTTTATCCGAAAACAACGATAAAGAAAACGCCCGCCACCATGACGGCCGCACCGGGCAGCCGGTGGGCCAGATCGGGTTCGCGAAAAACCGCCGCGCCAAGGAGCACCCCGAAAATGATGCTCAGGCGTTTGACGGCGATGACATAGGAAACTTGCGTGAGCGGCAGGGCGTGCATCTGGCAGAAAAGCCCCACGGCCTCAAGGAACCCGGCCAGGGCAATAGCCCGGGGAAAGCCGGGCAGTTCGCGCAGGGACTGGCGCAGCCGCCCGGCGGCAAAGGGAATGAGGGCCAACGCGGTGGCCGTGTAGATGCTGGCCGCCCACAGGGCCGGAGACGAGGCTTGCAGCCCCAGTTTGTCGATATTGGCCCCGATGCTCCAGATCGCGGCCACCAGCAGCATGAGGCGCGAACCGGCGTTGGTGACCAGCGCCTTGACCGGCCCGAGCAGGCCGAGGCGGCGTTCGCGGAGATTGAGCGCGTAGGCCCCGGCCACCACCAGGGCGATGCCGACCAGTCCCCCGGGGCGGGGGAATTCGCCGAGCGTCAGCGGCGAGGTGACGAGGAGAAACAGCGGCGTGAAGGCCAGCATGGGGAGCGTGAGCGACAGGTCGCCGCGCTTGAGCGCCAGCCCGTAGAGCCAGTAGGTGAGGCCGCCAAGCGCGCCGCCCAGAACCAGAAATGGCCAGAACGAGGCGGCGGTCGCCGGTTGCGGGGAGGCTGCGGCGAAAATCCACAGCACTGCGGCCGCCCCGGCGCTGTAGAACAGCATGGCCAGGGTGGGATCGGTGCGGGCCATGGCGGACTTGAGAAAGGTGTCCTTGACCGCCTGGGTCAGGGCCGTGACCAGCGCCAGAAAAAACCACTGCATGCCTTCGCCGTGCCGCCTTGGGGTCGGCCGCGCGGGCCGTTTTGGCGCACGGTACAGACGCGGGGCGGCCGGGGCAAGGGGGGAAGCGCCGGATGGCCGCACGGTTTTCGGGGCCGGCGATTGCCAAAGCGCCCGGCTTGGGCCACACAGCAGGGAAAACCCGCCGGCGCGCCCGGGCGACGCCGACTTTCGGAGGCTCGTATGGAATGGGGGCAAGTGTTTCCGCTGGCGCCGAGCGTGCTCAAGACCGGCTGGCTGACGGCCTTGTTCGGCGGCCTGCTCATCCTCTGGGTCGGCCTTTTTTTCTTCCTGACCCACATGATAAGCGGCGCGGCCTCGGCGGATATCGCCCTGCGCGGGGGCATGCTCACGGCCCGGGGCGGCTTCTTCGGCCGCGACATCCCGTTAAGTGAGGTGGACGCGGTTGGAGCCTTCCGTTTCGACCTCGGCGATGGCGGTCCCAAGGCGCTCAGGTGGCGCACCAACGGGGTGGGGCTGCCGGGTCTGGCGGCCGGCTGGTTCCGGCTGGCCGACGGGGAAAAGGCGCTGGCCTTTGTCACGGACAAGTCCCGGGCGGTCTATGTGCCGACCTGCCTGGGCTACGCCCTGGTGGTGAGCCCGGCGGACCCGGACGGTTTTCTCGACGCCCTGCGCCGGGCGACGCCGGGCGGAACCGGAGCGCCGTGCGGCAAGCCGGCCGGATAGCCGGCGGAGGCCGCCCCTGGGCAAACCGCCGAGGCCTCAATCCCCCAGCGCCTCCAATCCACCCGGAGCGCGCCATGGCCTTGCGTTGCCATGGCTGCCCTGCCTTGGCGGTTACTGTTATGAAAGGTAACATAACAACAAGACATCTCGCGCACAGAAACAACCGGCTTTCCGTCGGCGCAGCATACTCGGCACTACAGTCTCCTTCACAAAGAGACTTGCCTAATCTGGTCCCATCTGTCATCGGTAATACATCGACGAACTCGCACCAGGGTTTCTCCTGGACGCGAATATTTTAGCGACAATTGTTGAATAAAACAAACAATGACCACCGCAACAGTTCGCGCAACGACCAGGTTTCTCGCAGATAGCCAAGAGTACCCAGCACACTGTAACCGGAGGCCTCATTGATGAAATTCGTCATGCCCATCGTCGCGCTCATTGCCGTACTTTGCGCTTCTGGACTGGCTTACGCCGGTTCCGACGATGCGAAGTGGGTGGCCAAGTGCATCTCCGACAACAAGGACGAGAAAGTCTCCATTGAAGTCATCACCAAATACTGCACCTGCATGAACAACAAGATGGACGACAACGAAACGCAGTCCATCACCCAATGGGAAAAGACGCATCCGGCCGAACAGGCGGCCTGCGACAAGGAATCCGGCTGGAAGTAGCCAAGTCTTCGCCTACCTGCCAGGCCGGTCGATCAGCCCGGCTTGGCGCAATCGCTCCCGCACACGGGGCGGATCGCTGCGGTCCGCCCCGTGTGCCGTATACGCCCAGCCAACCGTTCGGGCGCTGTCCCTTTCACAGCGGCAGGTCGCGCTTCAGGGCGTCCCGTGCGGACCGCGCCCCGCCGCCGCCTCGATGACCGCCGCCGCCCCGGCCAGGCCTCGCTCCCGGACAACCTTGGCCGGGCTGTCGCCGTTTGCGTCCGCAAGGCCCGGATCGGCCCCGTATTCCAGAAGCAGCCGGGCCAGGACGGCCGGATCGTCCCTGGCAAGGACGCGCTTATCCCAGAACCCGGGCGTCGTGGGCTGCAACCCGTGCAACGCCGAGCGGCCGGAGGCGTCCC
>JBKICS010000423.1:0-3249 GCA_046567015.1 Acidobacteriota bacterium
CTGTTCCTATCCGGCGTTTACTGCCGACAATCCCCTGCCCGGGGACATCGGCCCGGCCGAGCTGGACCGGCTGTTCGCCCGGGTCAACGCCGGCCGGGTCGTCGACCTGCCGACCGGCGTCGGGTTTTGCCTGTATATCCGGCGCGACTGCCTGGACGTTGCCGGCGCGTTCGACGCCGACGCCTTCGGCCGGGGCTACGGCGAGGAAAACGATTTCTGCTGCCGCTCAGCCTGCCTCGGCTGGCGACATGTGCTGGCCGCCGACGTCTTCGCGGTCCATGCCGGCGGGGTGTCCTTCGGCGCGGCCAAGGAGGCCGCCCTGGCCTGCAATCTGGCGGTCCTGGCCGAGCGCCATCCCGACTACCTGCCGCTGGTGCGGGATTTCATCCGCCGCGACCCGGTGTTGCCCCTGCGCCGGGCCGTGGACCTGGCCAGGCTGGCCCGCCACGCCCGGGGACCGCTCCTCGTGCGGCTGTGCCACGGCCAGGACGGCGGCACGGCCCGGCGGCTGGCCGACGAGGCCGCCGAACTGGCCGAGGCCGGCTACGCCACGGCCCTGCTCGCGCCGGCCGCCCCCGACGCCCTGGATGCTCCGGCTTGCCCGGACGGCCCGGAAAGCCCGGACAACCGAGTGCGCCTGAGCATCGACGGCGCGCCGGACACGCCCAACCTCGTCTACGCCCTGCCGGAGGAACTGCCGGCCCTGGCCGCCGACCTCAAGGCCCTGGGCACGGTCGGCATCATCATCCACCATTTCCTGGATCTGCCGGCCGCAGTCCTCGATCTGCCGGGTCTCCTCGGCGTGCCCCACGAGGTGCGCGTCCACGATCATGGCTGGTTTTGCCCGCGCATAACGCTCCTCGACGATACCGGGCTCACCTGCTTTGAGTCCGATCCGGCCGCCTGCCAACGCTGCCTGGACGTGGGCGGGCAGGCGCGCATCGAAGACCTTTCGGTGGCGGCGCTGCTTGCACAATCGGCCCGCATTCTGGGCACGGCCGGCCGGGTCATCGCGCCGTCCCAGGACGCGGCCCGGCGGCTGGCCCGGCATTTCCCCTCGGCCCCCATCCTGGCCATGGGGCACCCGGAGCCGGCCTTTACCCCGCCGCCGAGGCCCTCCTGCCTGCCCTGGGACGGCCGCAGCACGCTGCGTCTGGCGCTGATCGGAGCCATCGGCCGGCACAAGGGCTACGACGTGCTCTTGTCCATGGCCCGGGACGCGGCCCGGCGCGAGCTGCCGCTCACCTTTGCCGTGGCCGGCTTCACCCAGGACGATTACGCCCTGTTCGCCACGGGGCGCGTGTTCGTCAGCGGGCGTTACGATGAGGGCGAGGCCGGGCAGGTGGTGCGCGATTTGGGCTGCCAGGCGGCCTTGTTCCTGTCGGTGTGGCCGGAGACCTGGTGCTATACGCTGACGGAAGCCTGGCGGGCGGGGCTGTGGGCGGTGGGGTTCGACATCGGGGCCGTCGGCGAGCGCATCGCCGCCACTGGCTTTGGCTGGCGTCTGCCGCCGACCCTCGACGGCCGGGCGGTCAACGAGCGGCTGCTGGCGCTTTTCGCCAATCCCCCGGCTCCGGGGGGGCTTTTAGGCTAGGGCTCGCCCCCCTGCCCGCACCCGCGCGGCCGACGACGTATTGTCCCTTTTTTAATGCCCTGCCCCGGTTGCAATAAAATCCTTTCCGGTTATGATCCGTTGCAATTGGACCTATCAGGTTGATTTTAACCTGGAATACGAAGGCGTTCCCGCGAGGCCCCATGCCGACCACCGCCGATTTCACCCCCCTGACCGCACCGTTTTCCCCCTGGGAGCCCGGCGCGTTGCCGCTCGTCGTCTTCGGGGCCGTCGTGCTGGTCGTCATGGCCGTCATCCTCTTTCTCTCCGGGTTCCTGGTGCGCCGCCGGCCGACGCCTACCAAACAGCAGCCTTACGAATGCGGCATCCGCCCAACCGGCCCGGCCCGGTTCCGCTATCCGGTGCCCTTTTTTCTCATGGCCGTGTTTTTCCTGCTCTTTGACGTGGAAGCCGCCTACATCATCGCCTATGCTGTGGCCTGGCCCGAGCTTGGCCTGTCCGGCTACCTGCGCCTGGCCGTGTTCGTGGTCGTGCTGGGCCTGGGCCTGGCCTACATCTGGCGCAAGGGCGGACTGGACTGGGACGAGGAGGAAGGCCTGTGACCGCTCGTCCCCTGGACATGTTCAAGCCCACGGATTTTATCATCAACTGGGCGCGCAAAAACAGCCTCTGGCCGTTTTTCTTCGGCCTGTCCTGCTGTTTCGTCGAGGAGGCCACGGCCTGGGGACCGCGCTACGACATCGCCCGGTTCGGCTCGGAGGTCTTTAGGGGCTCGCCGCGTCAGGCCGACGTGCTCATCATCTCGGGCACGATGTTTAAGAAAATCGCGCCCGTGGCCCTGCGCCTTTACGAGCAGATGAGCGACCCCAAATGGGTCATTTCCATGGGTTCGTGCAGCAATTCCGGCGGCATGTACGACGTCTATTCCGTGGTCCAGGGCTCGGACCAGATCCTGCCCGTGGACGTCTACATCCCGGGCTGCCCGCCCCGGCCCGAGGCGGTCTTCGAGGGGCTTTTGCTCCTGCAACGAAAGATCGCGGCCGGCGAAAAACCCACCCGCCCCGTGCTCCATCTGCCCGGCGGCAGCCAGGGCGGCCGGGAGGATTTCCTGGTCGACGGGGAGAGCAAATGCCGCGACACGCGCGGCCCAGGCTACGCCGGCATCCCCATCCGGGGCACGGCCGCAACCGAACCCTTCTTTCGCGATTCCCGGGTCGAGGTCATGTGGACGCCGCCCGCGCCCGGACTGACGCTCACCCCGGCCCAGGAGGCCCTGGCCGCCGACCTGACGGCGGCTTTCGGCGACGACGTCCGCCTGACCGGCGAGGCCGGCGACATGCCGACCTACGCCGTCACACCCACGCGCATCCCCGAGGTGCTGGCCAATCTCAAGCACGACGCCCCCACCCGCTTCGAGCGGCTGGAAGACCTGACCGCCATCGACGAAACCGCCCGCCGCGACCGACCCGGCCACGAGGCCACGGCGGTCTACACCCTGACCTCGCTGAGCGCCGCCACCATGGTGCGCCTGACCTGCGCCCTGCCCAGCCGCGATGCCGCCCTGCCCAGCGTCACGGGCGTCTGGCCCAGCGCCAACTGGTACGAGCGCGAGGCGGCCGAGATGTTCGGCCTGCGCTTTGACGGCCATCCCGATCCTCGCCGCCTGCTCACCCACC
>JBKICS010000424.1:0-4257 GCA_046567015.1 Acidobacteriota bacterium
CCAGTTCCACGGCGTTTTTCCAGTCGAAGGTCGTAGCCCGGGCCAGTCCCCGGGCGCGCAGATCCCGGGCCAGCGTCGGATCGGTCAACACCCGGCACAGGGCGTCGGCCAGGCCCAGGATGTCGCCGGGATCGACCAGCAGCGCGGCCCCGCCGGCCACCTCGGGCACGGCCGGAGCGGTGGTGGCCACCACCGGCGCGCCGCAGGCCATGGCCTCGATGACCGGCAGGCCGAAGCCCTCGCCAAAACTCGGATAGGCCAGCGCCGCCGCGCCCGAGAGCAGCGCCGGCAGGTCGGCTTGCGGCACGCCGCCGCAAAAGACGATCCCCGCCCCGCCCTGCTCCCGGACCTTCGCGCCAAAAGCGGCGAAAAGCCCGTCATCGGGGCCGGCGATGACCAGGGACGGCGCGGCTGATCCCAGCCGCTCCCGGACCAGCCGGTAGGCGGCGACCAGCCCCGGCAGGTTCTTGCGCGGTTCGATGCGCCCCAGCGACAGGATGTAGGGGCCGTCGGGAATGCCCAGACGCGCGCGCATGCCGGCCAGGGCGTCCGGGTCGGCAACCGGGGCGAAAGCGGCGTCGAGCCCGGAATGGACAAAGGCCACGCGCCCGGGCGGCACCTTGTAGCGGCGAATGATCTCGCCCCGGCAGTAGTCCGAGACGGTCAGCACCATGGACGCCCGACGGGCGCTTACGGGATAGAGCAGCCGCATGAGGCTGGCCAGCCGGCTCGGAAAATACTGCGGCATGGTCTCGAAGAGGATGTCGTGCAAAGTGACCACACAGGGCACGGTGGGGGCGAGCGGCATGATGTACTGGCAGTGGAAGACGTCCACCTCCCGGCGCAGGCGCTGGGGAAAGGGGGCCAGGAGCCGGCCAGGGCGGCCGGCCGGGATGGGGGCAAGGGTCACGTTGGGCGCGCCTGCCGCCAGGGCCAGGGCGGCCTCGCGTCCGGCCTCGGCGACATAGAACACGAATTGGACCTCCGGCGCGGCGTTCGGCAACCGGGCGGCCAGGGCGGCGATGTAAGTGCGCGAGCCCTGCATGATGCCGCCCAGGGTGTGCAGGTCGAGGCCTACCCGCATGCCCGTCTCAGCTTGGCGGCCAGGCTCTGGGCCAGGGCCAGCCCCAGGCCGGCGGCAAAGGCCAGGGAGCGCCCAGCGATAAGAAGCGGCGCGCTCACGGCCACTGCCCGGTCGCGGGGAGCGGCGAAGCGGACAAAGGGAATGGTGCTGGCGAAAAGCGCCGCCAGGGAGAGGCCGGAGAGCGCCTCCCCGAAACCGCCAATGGGCCAGAGGAGCAGTCCCAGGACGACCAGCCCGGCCAGGATGGTCTGAACCCGGATGACCGGCGGGGTGTAGCCGTCGCACACGAGCTTTCGGGGATGCTCGCGGCAGGCCCGTAACCGCCAGCAGGCCCGGCGCAGCTTGATGCCCAGGTAGCGGGCCAGTGTCGCCGGATGGCGGTGGTAGACGATGGCCGCCGGGGCGAAAACCAGGCGATGGCCGGCGGCGGTCAGGCGGTAGGACAGTTCGGTGTCCTCGTTGTCGGCCAGGCAAAACGACGTGTCGAAACCGCCGGCCGCGTCGAACACGGCCTTGCGGTAGGCGCAGGCGTAGGTGGCCGCCAGATCGATGGTCGGCCGGCGGGCGACGAAGGCGTAGCGGTCCTCGAATTCGAGCTGGGCAAAGCGGGCGACAAGGGCGGTCTGGCGGGTGCGGTAGGCCCCCTGGACCCCGGCCACGGCCGGATCGGCCAAGGGGGCCAGCAGCTTTTCCAGGAAATCCGGGGCCGGGGCGCAATCGGCGTCGGTAAAAACCAGCACCTCGCCGTCGGCCACGGCGGCTCCGGCGTTTCGGGCGGCGGCCGGACCGGCGTTGGCCTGGCGGATGACGGCCGCCCCCAGGCGGGCGGCCACGGCGGCAGTGGCGTCGCTGGACCCGTCGTCCGTCACGACGACCGAAAACCGGTCGCGCCCCACGGTCTGGGCGGCCAGGCCCGCCAGCGTATCCGGCAGGGTGTCGGCCGCGTTGTAGGCCGGGATGACGACGGTCGCGCGGGGAACGGTTGGCATCAAGCGCCCTCCCCTAGACCCGCGAGCCGCGCAGGAGGTGCTTGAGAAAGACCCGGCCGGCGCGCACGGTGCGGGCCATTTCGCCGGGGCTGACAAGCGCCGCCGCCAGCCGGCGCAGCAGGAATTTGGGGCGCAGATAGAAGCGTTTGCGGGCCAGATCGCACAGTTGCACAATCTCGGTTGGCCGCAGAAACTCGTTTCGCACCACGCAACCGTGCAGTCCCTGCGGGGTCAGCCAGTCGCGCCAGCGGCCGGCGGCGATAAAGCCGCGTAAGGCATACTCGTCGTAGGCCTCGGTGCCGGGGTAGACCATCACCGGATAGAATTGGGCCGTGTCCGGGTCAAGGGACAGGGCGAAATCGATGGTGGCCAGGATGGATTCCCGGGTGTCGTCCGGAAAGCCGAAGATGAAGCAGCCGTGGACCTTGATGCCGGCCCGGGCGGCATCGGCGCGAAACCGGCGCATGCGCTCGGCTCCGAGGCCCTTTTTCATGCTGGCCAGGGCCAGGGGATCGGCGGACTCGAAGCCCACGCAGACCTGCCGGCAGCCGGCCCGGCGCATGGTCGCGAGCAGGTCGGCGTCGAGGTCGGCCCGGGCATTGGCCGACCACTCGAAACTGAGGCCCCGACGCTGAATGCCGGCGCAAAATTCCCGCAGCCGGGCCCGATCGGCGGTCAGGGTGTCGTCCTCGAAAAAGATGGTGCGCAGTCCCGGGAAGTTGTCCAGGCACCAGGCCACTTCGTTAAGCACCAGCTCCACCGACCGGCAGCGCGCCGCCCGGCCGGTGAGCGTTTGCGGGTGCAGGCAAAACGAGCAACGGTAGGGACAGCCGCGCGAGGTGGCCAGGGTGACCATGGGCGGCTTGGCGTTGGGGTTGAAATAGTCCCGGATGTCCAGATGGCGCTTGTAGACCGGGGCCACCGGAGGCAACACGTCGAGATCCTCGATGTAGGGCCGATCGGCGTTGTGCGTCACCGCCCCGCCCCGGCCCACGAACGACAGGCCGTCCACCTTGGCCAGACGCTCGGGCGTGGCCGGTCCCGAACCCAGCACCCGGGCCAGTTCCAGGATGGTGTGGTCGTATTCGCGCCGGGCCACGGCGCACACGCCCCCGCCCTTGGCGGTCAGCACCTCTTCGGCCCGGGCCGTGGCGTGGGGGCCGACCAGCACGGTGAAAAGCCCGGGCAGGGCCCTTTTCAGGGCCACGGCGGCCGCGATGTCGGCGTCGATGCTCGGGGTGGAGGTGTCGAGCACGGCCAGAAACGGCTTTTCAGCCTGGGCCCGGGCCACGACGCCGGGCAGGTCGAGGCCGGCGGCCGGGGCGTCCAGGAAGGTGACGGCATAGCCGTCGGCCTCCAGCACGGCCACGCACTGGGCCAGGAACAGCGGGAAATAGAGGGTGCCGCTCTTGGTCACGGCCGGGGAGCGCTGGGGCCGGGAGAATTTGGGCAAAAAAGGCGGATTGAGGACCAGGATGTCGGCCATGGCGCGTCCTTTGGGCGATGACGGGTTTCGCATCAGCACGCCTTGTCTTCCAGGGCGGCCAGACGGCGTTCCAGGGAGCCCAGACGCGTGTCCAGGTCGGCGGCGCGGGCGGCGTTGCGCACGCGGCAGGCCATGGACTCGGCCATGAGATCGTCCAGAATGAGATTCTTCTCGAACCAGGCCCGAAGCAGGGTGCTCAGGTAGCGCCGGCCCATTTCACTGAGGTGCAGGTTGGAGCTGCCCCAGGTGCGGCCCTGCCAGGAAATGGGCACCTGGGCGATGGCGTAGCCCCGAATGAGGGTATTGAGCGACAGCTCGATGGTGATGTTGAAGTGGCAGGCTTTGAGCGGCATGAGGTCGCGGATGACGTAGGAACGGTACGCCTTGAAGGAATTGGTCAGGTCGTTGTAGCGCGTCCAGAAAAGGAGCTGCATCATCGTGTTGACGATGCGGTTCACGAAGAGTTTGAGGCGCGGATAATTAACGCAGCGCGAACCGCTGATGAAACGCGAGCCGAAGACGCAGTCGAAGCCTTCCTCGATCTTGCGGTAGTATTTGATGATGTCCTCGGGATCGTCGGACAGGTCGGCCATGCAGATGACGATGACGTCGCCCGTGGCGCGTTCCAGGCCCGAGCGCACGGCCCGGCCGAAGCCGCGCGGCGGCTCGCGGCGCACCACCGCCACCCCGGGGTCGGC
>JBKICS010000425.1:0-11873 GCA_046567015.1 Acidobacteriota bacterium
GTCGGGGAGCGGGGGCAGGTTCTCCTGCGGCGCCGGGGCGGGCAGGGCCAGGGCGCTTGGTCCCTGGCTGGCCAGCAGCCGGGCGGCCCGGGGCAGGGACACGGAAAAAAGCGCGGATTGGCCCAGATCCTCCAGGTCGCAGTGGACAAACCGGGGGGCCAGGGCCTCGGCCGCGGCCGTGAGGTCCGGTGGGGGCTCCGCAACCACGGCCGGCGGGGTTTCCGTGGCCGGAGGCGTCGGGGCCGGCGCTTTGATCCAGGCCGCGTCGTCGGCCACCTGCCAGGACGGGAGCAGGGCGAGTTGGCGTGGGGTCAGGGCCGTGCCGCGCGGCAACAGCAGGATGCCGTCCTCGCGGCGCAAGTCCGCAGCCAGGATCATGCCGGGTTCAAGGGCGTCAAGGGGCAGTCGTTGTTTCATGGTGCGGACTTGGTCTGGGCCGATCCGGAAGCAGTATACAGAGAAATATCCTGTTGGAAAGGTGTCAAGGGAAAACGAACCGGGAGCAATCGGCCAAAAACTATGCAATTATCATGCAAACCGTCGAGGGCTCCGAGATTGTTGCTGCGCCGCCGGCCCGGGAAGGCTACAACCGGAGCGGAGGTGGCGGCATGGCGAAAAAACCCCTGGCCGTGGTGGTCAGTCTCGATGTGGAAGAAGAAGGCCTGTTCTCCGGAAGCTATCCGCGCCACGGGGCCGGCCTGACCAACATTGTTGAGCTGAACCGTCTGGAATTTTTGCCTGCCGATTTCGGGCTGCCCCTGACCTGCCTGTGCGATTATCCGGTGCTGACCGACGGCAAGAGCCGCGACGTTCTGGCCGGGCTGCTGGGCCGGCGCGGCGGCGAACTGGGGGCGCACCTGCACCCGTGGAACACGCCGCCCTTTCCCGAGATGCCCTGGCCCGAGCCGGTGAGCACGGCGGTCATGCCGCTTAACGTGCTGCGGGCCAAGCTCGACAGCCTGCAGGACGCGGTCGCGGCCTTTGCCGGAGCGCCGGCCAAATCCTTTCGCATGGGCCGCTGGAATCTCTTCCGCCGGGCCATGGCCGTGCTGCCCGAGGCCGGGTTCCTGGTCGATTCCAGCGTCGCCCCGCTGCGCCACGTGCCGGGCGGTCCCGACCATTTCCTGGCCCCGCCCGACCCCTACTGGGTGTGCCCGGGCGGCCCGGGCGCACCGCGCCTGCTCGAAGCCCCGACCACCCAGCTGCCGCTTGTTCCCGGCAGCCAGCGCCTGGCCTACGCCTTGGCCGAGCGGTTGCCGGCCCGGCGCGACGCGATCCTCGGCGCATTCATGAAAACCCTGACCCTGGGCATCAATCCGGTGTGGATGCCCGAGGCCACCATGAAGCTGGCCGCCTTGGCCCACGCCCGGCGCGGCGGGCGGGTGCTGACGCTTTTCTGGCATTCCTCGGAACTGCTGCCGGGAGCCAGTCCGCATTTTCCGGACCGCGCGGCTGTGGACGCCTTCGTGGCGAAGGTCCGCCGCTTTGCCGGGTGGCTGCGACGGACCTTCGACGTGACGGGGACGACCCTGGGCGAGCTGGCCGGGCCGGGGTTTACCTGGCCGGCGTGCAGCCCGGCGTCTCGTCCGAATAGTACTCGGGAGTGGGGCTAGACAGGCCGCGGCCGTTCTTGTCGAAAATGGCGTACTGCTTGGAGCCGAGCTTTTGCAGGCGAAACTGCACGGAGGTCTGGAGCACGCCGATGCCGTAGGTGCAGCTGCGCCGGAAGTTGATGGACGACGCCTCTTCGAAATACTTGGTCGGGCAGGAGACCTCGCCGATGCGGAAGCCGAAGTAGACCGACTGGGCCAGCATCTGGTTGTCGAAGACGAAATCGTCGGAATTTTCCCACAGCGGCAGCTTTTCCAGCACCTCCCGGGTAAACGCCCGGTAGCCGGTGTGGTATTCCGACAGCTTGGCCGACATGAGCAGGTTCTGGGACAGGGTCAGAAAGCGGTTGGATACGTACTTGTACAGGGGCATGCCGCCGCGCAGGGCCGTGCCGCCGAGGATGCGCGAGGCAATGGCCACGTCGTACTCGCCGCAGGTGCACAGGTTGGCCATGGCCGGGATGATTTTGGGCGTGTACTGGTAGTCGGGGTGGACCATGATGACCACGTCCGCGCCGGTCTTGAGCGCCTCGGCGTAGCAGGTCTTCTGGTTGCGGCCGTATCCCCAGTTCTGCTGGTGGCGAAAGCAGCGCAGACCGAGTCGCTGGGCTTGTTCGATGGTGCCGTCACGGCTGCAGTCGTCGACGAGGATCACTTCGTCGACGATGTCCTTGGGCACCTCGGCGTAGGTGCGCTCTAAGGTGGAGGCCGCGTTGTAAGCGGGCATGACCACCACCACTTTTTTTCCGTTCATCATGGGCGTTGGCTCCAGGGGGGTCGCCGGATCGCTGGCGAAACGGCGGAATGCGCCGCGAGAAAAGTGTATTCGCGGCCAAACGAAGAACTAATCCCGAAATCGGGGGGACTGTCAACTGTCGCGGTGCGCTCCGAGACCCGGCCGGGTCGGCCGGGCCGTTCTATTTCGGCCGGTTGGCCGTTGCCCGGGAAATTTTACACGCCGCTGCCGCGCCGCCCCGTCGGACGCGCCCGCCGCCGCCCTGGCCGTCGCCTCCGGGCGAGGCTTTACTTCTCGCCCGGGCTTCAGTACCGAAGGCGGGCCATGCCGCATACCTCGACAACCGCCGGTCCGATCCCGGCCGCGCCGTCCCGGGAACGCTCCGGTCCACGCCTGGATTGGGGCTTGGTCGCCGTTCTGGCCCTGGCCGCTTTCTTGTTGTTCTACAACCTGGGCCAGCGCCCCTTCTGGCAGGACGAGGCCGAGACCGCCTGCCTGGCGAAGAATGTCCTGGTCACCGGGCTGCCCTATGCAAGCGACGGCCTCAACGTGGTTTCCCAGGAAGAGGAACGCGAGTTCGACAAGGTCGGCGGCTACCTCTGGCGCTGGTCGCCCTGGATCCAGATCTACATGCAGGCCGCCGGCTTTGCCGTAGGCGGCCTGTCCCCGGCCGCCGGCCGGGCGCCCTTCGCCCTGGCCGCGTTGCTCGCCGTGTTCTGGACCTACCGCCTGGTCGCCCGCCATTTCGGCGACCGCTCGTTGGCGCTCCTCGCCGCGACCCTGCTCACCCTGTGCGTGCCCTATCTGCTCATCGGCCGGCAGGCCCGCTACTACGCGCCCGGGACGCTGTTTGTCCTGTGGACGCTGGACGCCTTTCTCTCCGACTGGCAGCGCCGCACCCTGCCGCTTGTGGCCATGTTTTGCGGCATGGTCCTGCTTTTTCACGCCAACTACCTGCTCTTTTTAAGCTTCGCCCCAACGGCCCTGGTCGCGGCCTTGCTCGTTTATCCCGAGAAGTTCCACTGGCGCCGACTGGCCCTGCTCACCGGGGCCACCCTGGCCGTGGCCGTGATCCCGGGGGTGCTGCTCTACCGCATCGGCCGGCAAAGCGGCATGTTCGACATCCTGCTCGTGCCTGAAAACCTCATGCTCTATTTCGCCGACCTGTGCATGTTCTGCATCCCGCTGCCGATTTCGGTGTATCTGGCCTGGCGCTGGCGGCGGTTTTTCCTCCGTCTGGAGCGGCCGGCCGATCCGGCCGAGCGCTTCGCGCTGTTTTCCGTCGTGCTGATCGTTTTCAGCCTGCTCTTTCTGGGCCTCGTGCCCCAGCGGTTTTTCCGCTACATCGCCCATCTGCTGCCGCTGTGCGCCATCTTGCTCGCCTTTTGCGTGCGCCGGCTGTGGAATTTTTCCAAGGCCTCGGCCGTGATGCTTTTTTGCTTGCTCGCCTTTACCAACTGGCTGGCGGTTTATCCCATGGAGCGGCTCAAGATCGTCAACCGGCCCTGGCAAAACGATTTCCGCATGCTCACCTCGGACAATTTCCCCATCAAGCTGTTCCTGACCGAGCTTTTCTGCGGCTATCCCGACGTCAACGCGGCCATCTTCGAGTTCTTCAAGGCCAACGCCAAACCCGGCCAGACCATCGTGGCCGAGTACGGCGACCTGCCCCTGCAATTCGCCCTTTCCGGCGTGCGGGTGCTGGGCGGCCTGCAGGGGCCGGTGCCGCCGGGAACCCGGCCCGACTGGGTGCTGCGCCGCCGGGTGGTGCGGGTCAACCGCGACCGCTTCCTGTTCGGGGCCAGGGAATTCACCGACAGCCTGGATTTCGAGCATGATTTTGAGCGCGTGCCGGTGCCCTTCCCGGACGAGACCTTCGGCAACCGCACCGACGACCCCAACCACCATTATTTCATCCCGGTGGAGGCTCCGCAAAAGGAGCTGGAAATCTGGCGGCGCAAGGAGGCTTCGCAGTGAAGTTTCCCCCTTCCCGCGAGACGATCGTTCGGGCGCTTTTGCTCGTGGCCCTGGCCGGCACCCTCTACAAGGGCTTCATGAAGACCCCGGAGGCGGCGAGCTGGCTGACGCCCCGGTCGTTTTTTGACGGTCTGGTCAACGACGGCGAGAATACGGCCATCATGAAGGAACGCCACCGCGACGTGCTGGAAGCCACGGACAAGGCGGTCAAGGTGCGCCTGGCCGAGCTGCGCGCCGGCCGCTACACGCCGGCTCCCGGCTCGCTGGTTTCCGAGGAGTCGCTTTTGCGGGCCATCCATAAAAACGAGGCCACCCGGGCCCGGGCCGTGGACGACGAACTGCGCGCCAGCGAGAAACTGGAACGGGCCAAGCGCCTGGAAGCCGCGGGCTGGCGCATGGGGCTGTTGCCCTGCGCCCCGGCCGGGGAGGGCGGCAAGTGAGCCGGCGCGTCCTCAAGTGGGCGGGGCTGTCCGGGCTGGCCGTGGTCCTTTTGGCCGTGGCCGGGCTCATCTGGTTCGGGGCTTGGTACTACCCGGCCATGGGCCTGGCCGGCATTCCCAAGGACGGCTACCGCCAGGCCATGGACCTGGCCGCCCGGGGCATGACCGAAAGCGATCACTTGGTCTTTGAGGACTTCGATTTCCTCAAATACCGGGAAGTTGCGCGCGGCGGCGAGGCCTATGCCTGGGGCGCGGCCCGGTGCAAGGCGGCCGACGGGTCCACGACCTTTTACTGGATCTACCTGGAGTGGAGCAAAAAGCGCGGCCAGTGGCTGCGCAACTACAGCCTGGAGCTGGCCGCCCCGGACGACGAGATCTATTTCACCCGCTTCGCCCCGGGCCAGTTCGGCCGGGCCAGGCTTGCCGGCGGCAAGCTGCTTGGCCAGCTGGCCTCGCGCATTCGCGAGGCGCTCAGCGCCCGCGCCGCCGGCCAGAACCACCCAGGCTTGCAAAGCCCCGGTCTTTGACGTATTGGCCGTTGTTCCCGGCCGATATGCGGGGATCGGCATGGCCGAAAGGCCGGCGACGCGGCCGACTCTTCCTGCCCAACCAATGCCGCCGTTTCCAAACCACGCGAGGAATCAACGAACGCCATGAGACTGCGCCAACGCTGCGATCAATTCAATGCCCTGCACTCCCAGATTTCGGCCCAGGGCATCAATCCCTATTTTCGCCCGATCGCCAAGACCTGGGGCTCCGAGGTCGAGATCGGCGGCAAGCGCCTGGTCATGATCGGCTCCAACGACTACCTGGGCTTCAGCCACGATTCCCGGGTCATGGACGCCTCGGCCAAGGCCGTCTACCACTGGGGCACCGGTCCCGGCGGCTCCCGCTTTTTAAGCGGCAACATGGTCTTGCACCACCTGCTGGAGGAGCGTCTGGCCGAGTTCGTGGGCAAGCGCCACGTGGTGGTTCACGTCACCGGTTTCAGCACCAACCTGGGAGCGCTTGGCGTGCTGGTCACGCCGGCCGACACCGTGCTGTGCGACCGGGAAAACCACGCCAGCATCTTCGAGGGCGTGAAAAACACCAAGGCCCGGCTGGTCACCTTCGCCCACAATGACGCCGAACATGCCATGGCCCGGGTGGAATCCATCAAGGCCACCCGCCCGGACAGCGACCTGTTCCTGGTCACCGAGGGCGTGTTCAGCATGTCCGGCGAACTGGCTCCCCTGGACGCGATCGCCAAGGTCAAGGACGCCCATCCCGACGTGATCTTCTACCTCGACGACGCCCATGGCCTGGGCGTGTTCGGCCGGGGCGGACGCGGCAGCGCCGACCATTTCCGCATCACGGACAAGGTCGACTTCATCATGGGCACGTTTAGCAAGTCCATGGCCTCCATCGGCGGGTTCATCGCCTCCGACGACGAGGACATGCTGCGCTACCTGCGCTACCAGTCGCGCACCCAGATCTTCTCGGCAGCCCTGCCGGCCGCCAATACTGCGGCCGTGCTCACCTGCCTCGACATTCTCGAACGCGAACCCGAGCGCGTGGACCGGCTCCATGAAGTCACCGGGCGCATGCGCCAGGCCTACAAGTCCATTGGGCTGCGCATCGGGGCCTCGTCCTCGCCGATCATCCCCATCATCATCGGCTCCGACGAGAAGGCCTTCCAGTTTTCTCAGGCCCTGTTCGAGGCCGGCGTCTTCGCCCTGCCGGCCGTGTATCCGGCCGTGCCGCGCGGGCAGGCGCTCATTCGCACCGCCTACATGAGCACCCACCAGGATCGCCAGCTCGATTTCGTGCTGGAAGTGCTCGACCGCCTGTCCAAGGAATTCCGCATCCGCGAATGCGACGTCGAGGCCGAGCCGCAGCCGGCCCCCGGCGACGACGAGGGCGAGGCCGCGGCCAAGTCCAAGCTGTCCTACCTGTAAGCGGAAGGCCCGCTTGGCAAGGACGTAACGCATCCGGGCGCCGACTGGCCCTGGTGATTCGGTATGGCCATAGGAAAACGAAAGAAAATCACAGTCGCCGAACTGGACCGCATCCGCCGTCGCGGAGCCGGGCCTCTTCGGTACTACGACCTCGTGCGCGTCAGCGTACGCGAGGTCATGCGCAAGCGTCGCCGCTACATCGGCGTCCTCGCCTCCATTGCCCTGGGCATGGCGGGGTTTATCGTCATCATCACCATGGGCAACGATCTCAAGAAAAACTTCAACAACGACCTCGATCTGCTCGGCGGCGCGACGATTATCAACGCCATGTTCGAGCAGACCCAGCTCGAACGCCAGGAATGGTTCCGGGAACGCACCCTGGAGTCCATCGGCCGGGTGCCCGGCGTGCTCGACACCACCAAGGTGGCGCTCAAGGCCAGCGCCGTGACCACCTGGCACGACCGGCTTTACGGTTTCAATCTCGTGGGCTGCGAAGCCAACTACTGGAAGGTCTTTTCCTTCAATGCCGCTGTGGGACGTCTGTTCGACCAGCGCGACGTGGACGAAGGCGCCCGGGTGTGCGTGGTCGGCGCGGACCTGGCCCGTCAGATTTTCGGCGGTGAAAAGGAAGGCCTGGGCCAGATCCTGTCCATCGACGACAATCTCTACACCGTGGTCGGGATTCTCGGCGGCGTGCGGGCCGGCGACCGCAGCCTGTTCGTCTTTTTGCCCATCACCACGGCCCGGGCCCGGGTGGTCGGCATCTCCCAGCCCTACAGCTGCTACATCCGCTGCGCCACCTGGGACGACGTTTCCCTGGTGGCGGCGGCCATTCCCGGGGTGGTCAAGGCCAACCAGCCCGACCGGGGGCTGCGGATCAACGTGGCCTGGGAGCCGCTTAAACAGGTGCAGCGCATTTTCTGGTGGGTGGAGCTCTTCATCTACAGCTCCATCGTGGCCACCATGATCCTGGGCGGATTCGGCATCTGGAACATCATGATGGCCACCGTGACCAGCCGCACCCGGGAAATCGGCCTCAAAAAGGCCATGGGCGCGCTCGATTCCGACATCCTCTACCAGTTCCTGTTCGAGGCCCTGTGCGTGACCCTGTCCTCATCGGTCTTTGGCGTGATTCTCGGGCGCGTCGGCATCGAATACATGAGCCGGATGCTCGGATCGCGTCCGCCCGAGGGCCTGTTCGTGATCTGCCTGCTCATGGGCCTGGGCTTTGCCGCGGTCCTCGGCGTTGGCGCGGGACTGTATCCCTCCATCCGGGCCAGCCGGATGCAGGTCGTGGACGCCATGCGCTATGAGTAACCAATACGACATCGCCGACGACAACGCCCTTGTCATCGACATCAACCAACTGACCAAGACCTACCAGACCGGCGCGGGCGACATCAAAGTCCTCAAGGACGTCAACCTGCACGTGCGCCGGGGCGAGATGGTGGCGGTCATGGGGCCTTCGGGCTCGGGCAAATCCACGTTGCTCTTTATTCTCGGCCTGTTCCAGCCGCCCAGCACCGGCGGCTACAAGGTGGCCGGGGTGGACGTGCTGTCCCTGACCCGCGACCAGCAGGCCATTTTCCGTCGGGAGATGCTCGGCTTCGTCTTTCAGACCTGCGATCTTCTGGAAAATTCCACGGTCTATGAAAACCTGGAGTTGCCGCTGATCTATGCCGGCGTACGCCGCAGGGAGCGTCCAGACAGAATTCGTGAAGCATTGCAGATGGTTAACTTGGAACACCGGATCCATCAGCCCTCCAACCGCCTGTCCGGCGGCGAGCGGCAGCGGGTGTCCATCGCCCGGGCGCTGGTCAACGAACCGGAGTTTATTCTGGCCGATGAGCCCACCGGGCAGCTTGACCGGGAAAACAGCCTCCGTGTACTTGAGTATTTTACGAAGATAACGGAAGAAGCGAGGACGGCCATGGTCGTGGTCACCCACGACAACATGACCGCGGAACACTGCACGAGAAAATGCGTCCTGACGGACGGCTATTTAAACGGGTAACGCTCGACGGGGAGGAGCGCATGGCCAGGAAACTGACCTATCGGCAGGGGCTGCCGTCGTCCGGGGGGGGCGTGGCGGACCGCGCGTTGGCGGCGGCATTGTTGCGTCTTTGCGCCGCGGCGCTGGTGTGCGCGGCGGTTTTATGCGTCGCGTTGCCGGCCCCGGCCGCTCCCGGCGACCGCTACACCAAGGACAAGGGCACAGGCGCCGCCGCCCCGGCCAACCCGGCCCCCAAACCCCTGGCCGCCCCGGCCCCGGCCGCCCCGGCCGCCTCGCCCGCCGAAGACGACCCGGCCCCGAGCTTTTCCAAGGCCGCCGGAGGGTTGTCCCTGGGGTCCACGACGCTCAAGTCCCCGGCCGACTTCGACGAGTGCGTGCGCGTGGCCCTGGCCCAGTCGCCCCTGCTCACCAAAAGCGCCATCGAAATCGAATCCAAGCGCCTGGACGTCGGCGACGCCTATTCCCAGTACATCCCCACCATCATCATGAGCACGACGTTTTACATGCGTCTGCCGGAGTACAAGAACACGTCGGCGTCCACCGCCTATTCCAGCGTGCTCGCCAACGCCTCCTCCGACGCCACCCAGAACCTGTCCAACTCCATCAACGCGGCCAATGCCGTCTACGCCGGCAACTCGCCCAACCGCAACCGCAAGAAATACGACTTGAGCTTTTCCACCGGGGCCTGGAACCCGCTTTTGACCGCCTTTGACGTCCAGGCCAAGAAGGAATTGGCCAATATCGCCGTCCTGTCCCACTTGAAGGTCATCGACCAGGGGCTCAAGCGCCTGGGCGTCACCTATCTCCAGATCGGCATGGTCGATTCCATGATCCGCATGGCCAAGGAAAAGGAAGATCTGGCCCAGAAAAATCTCGAATACGTCAAGACCCGGGCCGGCCTGGGACAGGGCGCCCAGCTTGACGTGCGCATCGCCGAAACCAAGATCAACCTGACCCGGGCCGAAGCCGAGAAGTTACGCACCACCAAGAACGTGCTCCTCGACGAGCTCAAGTTCATCCTGGGCGTGCCCTTCGTGCAAAAGGTCGAGCTGCAGTTAAACGACGCTCCCAAGCAGGTGCTGGAAGACTTCAACCCGGCCAACGTCACCGACGAAAAGCTCAAGAAGCACTCCTTCCCCCTGCGCATCCACGAATACGAAAAGGCGCTGCAGAAAAAGAGCATCGCCCTGTCCTACATCCACTTCCTGCCGACGTTTTCCTTTGGCTTCACCTCGATCTCGACGCTCAACAACACCTCCTACAAGGAAGACACCTCGACCCTGCCGTTTATGTACCCCAACCTGACGCTCAACATGCCCTTTGACTTCTGGACCAAGGGTCGCGACGTCAGCCGCCAGTACAAGAAGATGGCCCAGCTCAACGTCGAGGGGCGCAACCTGGAATTCTCGCTCATGAGCCAGTTCCAGCAGGCCCTGGCCAAGTTGCGGTCCACCGTGTCCGAGGTCAAGTTCGCCGAATCCTCGGTGGATCTGCAAAAACTCACCGTGCAGCAGGCCCAGTTCCGCTTCGACTCCGGCCAGGCCGAATACGACGCCATCGTCAAGGCCATGGGCGATTACCTCGACAGCAAGCAAAGCCTGATGAGCAAACAGTATGAACGTGATTCAGCCATGCTCGAAGTCCGCTCCATTTCCGGAGACTTCCAGGATCGCTACATCAACGCCGCCGTTATGGAGAATCTCTAACATGATGCTGCGTGCCGCTGTCCTGGCGGCCGGACTCGTCCTGGCCGGACCCCGCGCCTCCCTGGCCCAGGCTCCGGCCGCCCCGGCTCCCCAGACGGAAAGCGCCGAGCGGGCTGCGTTTCGCCCGGCGGACATCAGTTTTTCCGGGAAGCTTTACAGCCCGGTCAAGCTCTCGGTCTTTTTGCCCTACAACGCCAAGATCCTCACCCTGACCGGCCAGATCGGCCACAAGGTCAAGCGCGGCGACATCCTGGCCTCCTACGAGATCCCGCTGGAAACCCGCATGGACGAGAAGACCAGGCTCTCGCCGGCCAGCATCAAGGATCTCGAGCACAAGCTGGCCCTGGCCGACAAGGAAATCGACCGCCTGTCCGCCAAGAGCCGCGAGCTGGAAGCCATGAGTCAGCGCAGCATGACCTCGCAGCAGGCCATCACCATGAACGCCAAGGAAATCGAGGTCTACCGCAAGGACAAGGCGGCCGTTACGGAGCAGCTGGCCCTGGCCCGCGACCTCTTAAACGACCGGGTGGAGCTGGCCGAGGACCATTTCGGCAAGGGCGCCGGCATCGGCAAGGTGCCCAAGGAAGGAATCATCAAGGCCCCCACCGACGGGTACGTCATGTGGATGAACCCGGAACTGCGGGCCGGGGTCAAGATGGCCAAGGAAGCCGAGCTGTTCCAGGTCGGTTCGCTCAACCCCATGATCATCCGGGCCCAGGTCCACGAGATCGAGGCCCAGAAGCTCAAGGAAGGGCAGGCCGCCGTGGTCACCTTCGATTCCATCCCCGGAAAGAAGTTTGCCGCCTCGGTGTCGCGCATCCCCTGGGCGCCCATCCCGGCGGCCCTGCAGCAGCCGTCCTATTACGAGATCGAACTCACCATCCCCAACCCGGATGCCGAGCTCAAGGAAGGTCTCAAGGCCCAGATCACCATCCAGCCGGGCAAGTAGCGGTCGGAGCATGACCAACGCCCCTCTTGTTGTCTCGGTTGTCGACGGCCCGGCCGATCTGGACGCCTTTATCCGCTTCCCCTGGGAGATCTACCGTGACGATCCCCTGTGGGTGCCGCCGCTTGTTCCCATGCAGCGGGATTTTCTCGACCGGCAAAAAGGCCCCTTTTTCGAGTTCGGCCAGGCCGAATACTTCCTGGCCCGCCGGGGCGGTCGCATCGTCGGGCGCATCTCGGCCCATTTAAGCGGCCTCTACGAGCAATATCACGACAAGGAAACCGGGTTTTTCGGGTTTTTCGAGTCCGTCAACGACCAGGCCGTGGCCGACGCCCTGTTTGAAGCCGCCGCCGACTGGGTGCGCGAGCGCGGCAAGATCCGCATCCACGGCCCCCTGTCTTTTGGCATCTACGACGAGGTGGGCCTTTTGGTCGACGGCTTCGATTCGCCGCCCTCCATGATGCAGACCCACAATCCGCCGTACTACGAAACCCTGGTGACCAACTG
>JBKICS010000426.1:0-3692 GCA_046567015.1 Acidobacteriota bacterium
CCAACCTCGACGCGGGCCCGCGGAAGTTTCGAGCCGCACGAGTCTCTTTGATCCCGAGCGACGGCTGGCGGCGGACGGCCGCCGGTCCGGCCGTCCGCCCTTGACGCCTGCCCAGGCCGGCGCTATCCAGCAGACAATGCCCGGTCCCGTTCGTGGCGGGAACCTGGAACAGACCCGCCCTGCGCCAGGGAGAATCCATGCCCGATCCCGCCAGCCGGCCCGCTTCCTGGTTGCGGGGTTTCATCTTCGGCAAGTCGCTGAGCCTCTCCGACCGTTCCGTTTTCCATAGGCTCTCGCTCATCGCCTTTTTCGCCTGGGTGGGCCTGGGGGCGGACGGCCTGTCTTCCTCGTGCTACGGCCCGGCCGAGGCCTATCTGGCCCTGGGCCGACACGGGATCCTGGCCGTGTTCGTGGCCCTGGCCTCGGCCGCCACCATCATCGTCATCAGCGCCGCCTATTCCCAGATCATCGACCTCTTCCCCACCGGCGGCGGCGGCTATCTGGTGGCCAGCAAGCTGCTCTCGCCGACGCTCGGCATGGTCTCGGGCTGCGCCCTTTTGATCGACTACGTGCTGACCATCGCCATCTCCATCGCCAGCGGGGCCGACGCCATCTTCAGCTTCCTGCCGCCGGCCTGGCTGCCCTACCGCCTGCCGGCGGCCGTGGCCGGGATCCTGGCCCTGACCCTGCTCAACCTGCGCGGGGTCAAGGAATCGGTCATGGTCCTGGTGCCGATCTTCCTGGCCTTCCTCCTCAGCCACGCCCTGGGCCTCGGCTACGGCCTGTGGAGCCACGCCAGGGATCTGCCGGCCCTGGCCGCCCGGGTCGGGGCGGACGTGGGCGCAGCCCGGACGGAACTGGGAACCCTGGGCATGTTCCTGCTCGTGCTGCACGCCTATTCCATGGGCGCGGGCACCTTTACCGGCATCGAGGCCGTGTCCAACGGCCTGCCCATCCTGCGCGAACCCAAGGCGCAGACCGGCAAGCGGACCATGCTCTACATGGCCCTGTCCCTGTCGCTTACCGTGGTCGGGCTCATCGTGTGCTTCATCCTCTACCGGGTCGCGGCCGCGCCCGGCAAAACCGTAAACGCCGTGCTGTTCGAGGCCATTGCCGCCGATTTCGGCTCGCCGCTTGGCCAGGGCTTCGTCCTGGTCACCCTGGCCTCGGAAGCCCTGCTGCTGTTCGTGGCCGCCCAGACCGGGTTCGTCGACGGGCCGCGCGTGCTGGCCAACATGGCGCTGGACCACTGGCTGCCCAGCCGCTTCGCCATGCTCTCGGACCGGTTGGTCACCCAGAACGGCATCACCCTCATGGGCGCGGCCGGGCTTATTCTGCTCGTGGCCACGGACGGCGCGGTGGACATCCTCATCGTGCTCTACAGCATCAACGTCTTCGTCACCTTCGTGCTCTCCCAGCTCGGCATGGTGCGCCACTGGTGGCAGGTGCGCGGCACGGCCGCCGGCTCGGGCAAGGGGCTGCTCTTAAACGGCCTGGGCCTGATCCTGACCGCCTGCATCCTGGTCATGGTGACCGCCGTCAAGTTCGACGCCGGCGGCTGGGTGACCATCGTCATCACCGGCTCGCTGGCCCTGTTCGCCCTGTGGATCAAGCGCCATTACAACGAGGTGGCCCGGCGCATCAAAAAGCTCGACGTGCTGCGCGCCGTGGTCGATCCGGCCACGCCCACCCCGCCGCCCATCCCCAGGAGCGGCCATGGCCGCAAACTCGATCTCGAGGCCCCGACGGCCGTCATCTTCGTCAACGGCTTCACCGGGCTTGGCGTCCACACCCTGCTGTCGGTGGTGCGCTACTTCGGCAAGGACATCGCCAACTACGTGTTCGTGCAGATCGGCGTGGTGGATGCGGCGGTGTTTCGCAGCCAGGACGAACTGGAGCGCCTCAAGGCCGACATGGAGCAGGGGCTCGACAAATACGTCAGCGTCATGACCGAGCGGGGCTATCACGCCGAAGCCCGTTGGACCCTTGGGACCGACATCGTCCAGGAAGTCCTGGAACTGGTCCCGACGCTGCGCCAACGCTTCCCCAAGGCGCTGTTCTTCGGCGGCCAGCTCGTCTTCGAGCGCGACACCTTCCTGACCCGCCTGCTGCATAACTACGCGGCGTTTTCCCTCCAACGCCAGATCTACCAACTGGGCCTGCCCTTTATGATCATGCCCGCCCGCCTGGACCCGCCGGCCCCTCGGGAGGGGGCCGAAACGCTCTGACCCGGCGCAAAAAAAGATCGCCCGGCGCGGCGCGGCCTTGCCCGATTTGCTCACGCCCCAGGCAAAGCCCCCCCCTTGCAATCGGTCGTCCCGGGCGTATGACGGACCCGGCTTGGGGAGTGTTGGGGACGTCCCTGCCTTGGCGCGTTGGGGAGCGGGCCAGGGATCGCAACTTCTTTTACCATACTGGTATTGTTCAGAAAATGACCAATCTTACCGCTTGGGGGCTCGTGCGCGGCATCGAGCCCATGTCCCTGTGCGACTGGCCGGGACGTCTGTCCGCCGTGTTTTTTTTCGGCGGCTGCAACTTGCGCTGTCCCCATTGCCACAACGCCGCCCTGGCCTGGAGCCCCGAGGCCACGCCGCCTGTGGCCGAGAAGGCCGTGCGCCGCTTTCTGGACAGCCGCAAGCGCTGGCTCGACGGGCTGGTGGTGACCGGCGGCGAACCGACGCTCGTCCCCGGACTGCCCGGCTTCGCCGCCGCCATCGCCGCCTCGGGCCTGCCGGTCACGGTCGATTCCAACGGCCTGCGCCCGGACGTCCTGGCCGCGCTCCTCGCCGCCCATCCGGACATCCACCTGGCCGTGGACGTCAAGGCTCCCTTTGCCAAGTACCCGCTGGTCACCGGCGGCGCGGTCAGCGCGCATGCGGCCCGGCAGTGCCTGGGCGAGGTCTTCGCCCTGGCCGCGGCCCATCCCGGCCGCATCCGATTTCGCACCACCTGCGTGCCCGAACTGCGCGAGGCGGATCTCAGGGAGGTGCGATCCGCCCTGCCCGCCGGACACGTGCTCGCCCTGCAACCTTTCAGACCGATTTCTCGCCATGGGGAGGAGAGGCCCGATGCCCAAGCAGATTCGAAAACGCGACGGATGTCTGGAGACGTGGTCCACCCAGCGCATTGCCCAGGCGATCTTAAAGGCCCTCAAGGCCAGCGGCATCCAGGATCCGCTGCTCGCCACGCGGCTTGCGGGCAAGGTTGAAGGGAAGCTGGCCGAGGCCGACAACGACGTGCCCGAGCAGGAGCACGTCCAGGACGCGGTGGAGCTCGTGCTCATGGAGTCGCGGCTTTATAACGTGGCCCGGCGCTACATCGTCTACCGCGAGAAACGGCGCGAACTGCGCGAGCAGAAGGCCGCCTTTTTGGACATCACCGAGGTCATCGACAACTACATCGCCAAAACCGACTGGCGGGTGGCCGAAAACGCCAACATGACCCACAGCTTCCAGGGGCTCATGCTGCACCTGTCCGGCACGGTGCAGGCCCGCTACGCCCTGGAGAAGTATCCCGAGGAAGTCCGGGCCGCCCACGAGCACGGCTACTTCCACATCCACGACCTGTCGTTTGGCCTGGCCGGCTACTGCGCCGGCTGGAGCCTGCGCGACTTGCTCCTGGAGGGATTTAACCTGGTCGGGCGCTCCTGCGCCGGTCCGGCCCGCCATTTCGACGCCGCCCTGGGTCAGATG
>JBKICS010000427.1:0-3855 GCA_046567015.1 Acidobacteriota bacterium
TCGGCTCCAAAGTCTGCATGAGCTGCCATCCCAAGGAATACGAATCGTTCTCCAAGTATTCCAAGAAGGCGCATTCCTCCCAATCCGTCAAGATCATGGCTCCCAAGCTCACCGCTGAGGAACTGAGCGGCTGCTTTGCCTGCCACACCACCGGCTACGGCCAGCCGGGCGGCTTCGTGAGCTTCGAAAAGACCCCGGAACTGGCCGACGCCGGCTGCGAGGTCTGCCACGGCCCGGGTTCCGCCCACGCCGACGCCGGGGGCGATCCCACGCTCATCCGGGCCAAGCTGGCCATGAGCCAGTGCGAAGGCTGCCACAGCGCCGAACGTGTGCGCACGTTCAATTTCAAGCCCATGCTCTTTGCCGGAGCGCACTGAGCATGCCCCCCCCTCCCGCCGGCCGGCGACGCGGCAAGACCGCTTGCCATCCCGTCGAGGCTCGCACGTTTTTCGGGTCGCCGGGGAAATGTTCCGGGCGACGCGGCACGTTCGTTTACAATCCCGTTGAGACTGTCGCCCGGGACGTCGCCGCCGCGCCGTCCCGGGCCGCCCTAGAGAGGAGGCCGCGATGGATGTGGTTGCGCGTTCGCTTGGGATCAAGGTGTTGCTGCTCGTTTCCGGCCTGACGGTCCTGGCCTTTGCCGGGCTTTTCCTGGCCAACTCCCATTGGCAACGCCAGGGCTCGGTGGCCCAGATCGACCGGGCGGCCACGCGGTCCAGCGACATGCTGCGCATGGCCATCGAAGAGCCCATGCGCCTGGGCAAGAACGCCGAAACCAAGGCGCAATTCGCCAAGGTCGCCGCCGCCCATAAGGAAATCCGGGTCTTTCTGACGGATTTCAACGGCAACGTGACCTATTCCACCGACGACGCCGCCGTGCGCAAGGACATGGACCGGGCCGCCCCGGACCCGGTCGTGGCCGAGATGGTGAAAAAGGCCCTGGCCGGCGACTTTCACGGCGGCGAAATCCTTTCCTGGGCCGGCACGCCCTCGTTCGTGGCCGTCAATTCCATCCGCAACGAGGCCGATTGCCACCACTGCCACGGGGGAACCAAGCCCATTCTCGGGGCCATGGTGGTGGTCCAGGACATCGCCCCGGAAATGACCCGCCTGGCCTCGGACCAATTCAAGGCGGCCGGGCTGTCCGTGGGCGGGGCCGTGGCCTTGCTGGCCGCCCTGCTTCTGTTCATGAAGTACGCCGTGGTCGGCCGGGTGAAAAAGATAGCCGCCCTGTCCTCGGAGATCGCCGGCGGCTCCCTCGATCTCACCTTCGACGACCCGGGCAAGGACGAAATCGCCGCCCTGGCCGGCAACCTCTCGACCATGGTCGGGGCCATGAAGGACCAGCTCGAATACAACCGGGGCATCTTAAACGGGGTCATCATCCCCATCTTCGTGGCCGACCGGGAGCGTCGCTTCGATTTCGTCAACACGCCGCTGACCAATATCCTGGGCAAATCGGCCCAGTCCATGCTCGGCACGCCCGTGGCCGAGAGCTTCATGCGCGAGGACGGCCGCTCCGGCTGCGCCGCCGTGCTGTCCACCGGCGAATGCGCCAGCGGATTTACCCGGTTCAACCGGGGCGACGGCAAGACCTTTCCGCTGCACTACGAGATTTCACCGCTCAAAAACGCCTCGGGCGAGGTGGTCGGCGTCATCGGCGTCCTGATCGACCTCACCCAGGAAGAAAGCGACAAGGACCACATCAAGGCCCAGCGCGCCAAGCTGCTGGCCGTGGCCGACGAAGTCACGTCCGTGGCCCAGGAGCTCTCCAGCGCCTCGGATGTGTTAAGCGCCCGCATGGAGGAACTCACGGCCGGCGTGGCCAATACCGCCCGGGAAACCGACCGCGTGGCCACGGCCATGGAAGAGATGAACGCCACGGTCATCGAGGTGGCGCGAAATGCCGGCGACACGGCCCGGGCCTCGGACGAGGCCTCCCGGGAAGCCGAGGCCGGCGGCCGGGAAGTGGAACAAACCGTCAACGAAACCCGCATGGTCTCCAGGCGCACGGCCGATCTGGCCGCGTCGCTTGGCCAGTTGGAAATCCGGGCCCGCAACATCGGACAGGTGCTCTCGGTCATCGGCGACATCGCCGACCAGACCAACCTGCTGGCGCTCAATGCCGCCATCGAGGCGGCCCGGGCCGGCGAGGCCGGTCGTGGCTTCGCCGTGGTGGCCGACGAGGTGCGCAAGCTCGCCGAAAAGACCATGACCGCCACCTCCGAGGTGGCCTCGGCCGTGGGCGAAATCCAGGACAGCACCCGGCAGGTGGTGTCCGGGATGGACGAGACCAAGACCCGGGTGGAGCGGACCGCCGACATGGCCGAGGGCTCGGGGGCGGTGCTCGGGCGCATCGTCGGCCAGGCCAACCGCATTGCCGACATGGTGCGCAACATCGCCACCGCCTCGGAACAGCAGTCCGCCACCAGCGAGGAAGTCTCCAGCAGCGTGACCCACATCAATGAGCTTTCCCAGGATCTCACCAGCCGCATCGCCGAGGCCGGCGACCGCATCCACGAAGTGCGCACCATGGCCAACCATCTGGCCAAACTGGTGGAACAGTTCCGGGAGGGATAAGCCGGACGGGCGCATCGCCGGTCTTGACAATCCGGTGCAAACTAACGGATAGGCTTGGGCATGCGCGAGCTATTTTTCCGCTCGCGTGTCCTGTCGACGTGGCGCATGCCGTGACGTGCCCCAGGCCGTGGCACGGCCAACGCCGCGCTGACGGCAAATGACCTTGTTGCCGCTCAGGCAAGGGCGCCCCGGGCGGACCCGGCGCTGAGGGCAAATAAGGATTGGCAAGCCGATCTAACACAAAACGGAGAAGGAACAGCATGGACAAATACGAATGCAACATCTGTGGCTATGTGTATGATCCCGCCGCCGGCGACCCGGACAACGGCGTGGCTCCCGGCACCAAATTCGAAGACGTGTCCGAAGACTGGGTCTGCCCGGTGTGCGGCGCTCCCAAGAGCGAATTCAGCAAGGCCTAACACGTTTCTTTCGCCGCAGCCGTTGCGGCGTCTCGAGGGTTTCCATGCAACCTGTCGAAATTTGTAAGGATGTCTACTGGGTCGGGGTCGTCGACTGGGAATGCCGCGATTTTCACGGCTACATGACCGCCCCCACCGGGACAACCTACAACGCCTTTCTGATCAAGGACGAAAAAGTCGCCCTGTTCGATTCGGTCAAGGCCGGTCACGGCGACGAAATGCTGTGCCGCCTGGCCCATGTGGTCAAACCCGAGGAGGTCGATTACCTCATCGTCAACCATGTGGAAATGGACCACTCGGGCGCGCTGCCCGAACTCGTGGCCCGCACCAAGCCGGAGAAGATCTTCACCTCGCCCATGGGCGAGCGGGCCCTTCGCGCCCACTTCGACTGCGCCGACTGGCCCATCGAAGTGGTCAAGACCGGCTCCACCATCTCGCTTGGCAAACGCTCGCTCCAGTTCCTGGAAACCCGGATGCTGCACTGGCCGGACAATATGGCCACCTACATCCCCGAGGAAGGCGTGCTCATTTCGTCCGACGCCTTCGGCCAGAACTGGGCCACCAGCGAACGTTTCGCCGACGAAGTCGACCGCGCCTTGCTGCGCAAGCAGCTCGACCGCTACTTCGCCAACATCGTCCTGCCCTTTAGCCCCATCGCCCAGAAGACCATCGAGACCATCGAGTCCATGGGCCTGGACGTCCGCTGCATCTGCCCGGACCACGGCCTCATGTTCCGCACGCCCGGGGACGTCGCCTGGGTGCTGGAACGGTACAAGGAACTGGCCAGCCAGAAGCAGAAGAAAAAAGCCGTGCTGGTCTTCGACACCATGTGGCATTCCACCGAGCGCATGGCCCA
>JBKICS010000428.1:0-3290 GCA_046567015.1 Acidobacteriota bacterium
TGCCCACCGAGGAGGAAAAAGCCGAGGTGCCGGCCGTCGAGGACGAAGAAGAGGATGTCGAGGACGTGGTGCCTGAAGTCGTCGTTCCCGAGGTCGAAGTCCCGGAGGTTGTACCGGTGGTTGTACCGGAAGTGGTTCCGGTCGTGGTCCCGGTCGTGGTCCCGGAGCTGGTCCCGGTGGACGTCGTGGAGGTGCTGGTGCTGGGGGTCGCGTAGATATTGGTGGTGTACAGCGAGGTGCCGTTTAACAGGCTCCCGTATCCGGTGTAGCCGTACATGGTCGCGTCAAGGGTGGAATTGGTGGCGGCCACGGCCAGAAGCGGGCTGTCCGTGGGCAAAAACTGGTCGCAGACTGTGGAAGCCCGCAACAACGAGATGCCCTGGGTGGCGTCGGTGACGGCCTGGGACGGCACCCCGAGCACCAGATCGACCTGGGCCCGGGCGATATACGCGGCCCCGTTGTCGGGGTTGGCGGTGATGGATTGGTCGAGATAGGTCAGCGCGCTGGGATAATCCAGGGAATTGATGGCATCCAGGGCGCTTTGATAATTGGCGTCGTTGGTCGAATCCAGGGAGCCCAGCCCCGTGACGGCCACGGCGACGGAGGGGGCGGCGGCGAGCAGGGCCGTGAGCAAGGCGACTCCTGACAGAAAGCGTCCCATGAAATGGTGCATATGGTCCCCCTGGCCAGGCGGCGCTTGGTTACACTTCGACGTCCTATTTTATGCATCTAATGAGGCGGGCGGCCGCCGTCAAGCCCGTCGTGCCCTTTCGACCCAGGCAATTTCCCGAATGATGGACTCGGTGACTTCCTCGGTCTTCAGTTCCGGCGGCAGCACGCTCCAGGTGTAGGTTTCCACTTCCAGCGGGATGTCCGGGGCGAAAAGAGGCAGGATCGCCTGCAAGAAGGGCTGGGTCGTGCCGCATTCCGGCGTCTCGGGCACGAACACCGGCAGATGGAAATGCACCCGCCAGGAGGCGACGCCGTCCAGGCGCGCGGCCAGGGCCTGGGGCAGGTCGTCGAACCGGACCAGCCGGCCGTCGCAGAGCCGGGCCACGGCCTGGTGCAGGTAGACCGGCTCCACGAACCGGGCCAGGCGGCTCAGGTCGGCCCCGTCGTAGTGCAGGGCCGAGGAGACCTGCACGTTCCCGACCTCGATGCCGGCAGCGGCCAGCACGGCCAGGGATTTTTCCGGGGCCTCGTACTGCAAGGCCTGGTGGCAGCAGTCGTAGCACACGCACAGATGGTCCATGTGGGTCGGGGGCGCGTCAAGGCCGGCGAAAAACGCCGCCATCTCGGCGGTGGTCTCGATCAGGCAGCCCGGCTCGGCTTCCACGGCCAGCCGGATGCGCCGGCCGCTGGTCTCGAACAAGCGGGCCAGCTCGGCCAGGGTGCGCCGGATAGCGGCATAGGCTCCGGGCAGGTCGGCGTCGGGAAAGCCCCGGCGAAAGCCGACGGGTACGGTGGAAATGCTTCCGGTTTCGCCCTCGGGCAGCCAGCCGGCCAGCAGCCGGGCCAGGCGCAGGGTGTAGGCGGCCCGCTCGGGGTCGCGCCAGTCCGGCAGATAGACGTTCTCCTTGACCGGCGTGTGGTGGAAGCGGCCGTAGGGAAAGCCGTTTATGGTGCGAACGGCCAGTCCCTTGCCCGCTGCTTCGGCGGCGAAGGACCGGGCCGCGTCGGCATCAAGTTCAAGGCTCGCCCGGCCCGACAGCCGCAGGCCCACGGGAAAGGGCCGGTCCGGGCACACGGCCGCGGCCACGGCCGGGGCATGGGCCAAGACGCCGGAGCGGATCTCTTCCCAGCTCTCGCCGGGATGGATGTTGGTGCAATAGGTCGTGGGCTCCATATGCCTCCCGGGGATTTGTTCGCGCGGCAGGGGCCGGGCCTCATGTCGCTCTCTCGAAGATGCTGTCTCCGTATTCCCTGGAACAGACCTAGCCTAATTGTTCGGACGCGGCCCGGACGGCCAGATCCCGGCGGGCGGCCTCCATCCGGGCCAGATCGACGGTGTGGACTTCCAGGCGCTGGCCGATGCCGGTGACAAGGCTCAGGTGCAGCCGGCCGCCCAGATGCTCGCGAAAGGCCTCGATGGCCCCGGCCATGTCCAGCGTCGCCAACGCCGGATGCCACACGGCCAGGCCGAGTCCGGTCAGCAGCGAAAGCACCGCCTCGGCCTCGGCCGGGGCCAGCAGGCCCAGACGGCTGGAATAGAGCGTATCCAGCGCCACCCCCACGGCCACGGCCTCGCCGTGGCGCAGCGCCCCGTCGGTGGCCTCTTCCAGGGCATGGGCGGCCCAGTGGCCGAAATCGAGCGGCCGGGCCGAGCCCAGCTCGAAGGGATCGCCGCCGCCGGCAATATGCTGCAAGTGGGCCTCGGCACAGCGGATGTCGGCCTCAAGCAGGGCCTCGTCGTTAAGGACCGAAAGACGCGGGGCCAGCTCCTTAAGACGCTCGAAAAAAAGCGCGTCGCGCACGAGCGCCACCTTGACCGCCTCGGCCAGTCCGGCCCGGATCTCGCGCTCCGGCAGGCTCATGAGCAGGGCGTGGTCGTTTACGACGGCATAGGGCGGCGCGAAAGCGCCGATGTAGTTCTTGCGGCCGAAACGGTTCACGCCGTTTTTGACGCCCACGCCGGCGTCGTTCTGGGCCAGGACGGTGGAGGGCATGCGGATCAGGCGCACCCCCCGATGGGCCGTGGCCGCGCCGAACCCGGCCGCGTCCAGGACCGCCCCGCCGCCGATGGCCAGCACGAAAGACTGGCGGCACAGCTTGGCCCGAAAGGTCAGTTCCCACACGGCCTCGACCACGGCGAAATCGGCCTTGGCCCGTTCCCCGCCCGGCACGATAAGCGGCGCTTCGACCAGGGCCATGCGCCCGCCGTGGGCGGCGGCGTAGGCGACGACACGCTCGGGCAGGGTCGGATCGGCGGCGGCCAGACCGGCGTCGATGACCACGCCGACCTTGTGCGGCCCCTGCCCGGCCCGGGCCAGGACGTCGGCCAGGACCGGATTTTCCGGGTCAAGGGCACGGCGGGTGAAGAGGACCGGAAAGTCGTAGCTCAGGGCGATATGTTGGGAGATGGCAACGGTCATGGGGCCTCGATCGGGGTTGCGGGATACGGACATCCGCCCATGCTACCGCCTTTGCCCGGTTTATTCCAGAGGGGCGGCGTTCCCGGACTCGCCCGGGGCCACGGCGTCCAGGATTCCGGTGCGGCGCAGGGCCTCGTAGAGGACCACCGAGGCGGCGTTGGCGATGTTTAAGCTGCGCACCTGCCCCCAGATGGGGAT
>JBKICS010000428.1:3300-20235 GCA_046567015.1 Acidobacteriota bacterium
TTAAAACCTGATCGGGCAGGCCACTGGACTCCGCGCCAAAGACCAGGATGTCGTCCGGGGCGAAGTCGAAGCGGTGGCAGGCCACGGCGGCATGGCCCCGGTTGCCGGCGGTGGTGGCCACCAGCCGGCGGCCGGGCCGGGCGGTGAGGAAGGATTCGAAATCCTCCCAGACCGTCAGGTTGACATGGGGCCAGTAATCCAGGCCGGCCCGCTTGAGGTAGCGGTCGGCCAGGGAAAACCCCAGCGGCTTGACCAGATGGAGCGGCGTTTTGGTGGCGGCGCACAGCCGGGCGATGCTGCCGGTATTTTGCGGAATCTCCGGGGCGACCAGGACGATTTCGATCACGCCGTCTCCCGGGTGTAGGGGACGTCCTTGCGATAGACCGTGCCCTGGAAGCTGGCGATGATCTCACCTGAGTCGTTGGAGATGGTCACGGCGTAGGTGGCGAGCTTCGCTCCCAGGGAGATCTCCCGGGCCTCGGCGAAAAGGGTCGAGCCGAGCCCGGCCTTGACGTAGGAGATGGAAGCGGCCACGCCCAGGGAGAGCTTGCCGTGGGAGTTGGCGGCCACGGCAAAGGCCAGGTCGGCCAGGGTGAAAATGGCGCCGCCGTGGGCGATGCCGGCCCCGTTGCGATGGTCGGCGGTGATGTCCATGGCCGTCTTGGCATAGCCGGGGGCGGCCTCGATGAGGCGGATGCCAAGGGATCGGGCGAAGGCGTCGCGTTCGAGAAACCACTGCATGTCCATGGGGGTGCGCTCCTTTGCCCACCGGGCGCGGCAGGCCAAACCTGGGGATCCAACGCCGGGCGGCCGGATTTGTCAAGCCGGCCGTTTGGGGCTATACGGGGGCATCCCGATCAGGGGGTGGAAGCCATGTTCCGTTGGCCTGTTGCCATGCTGTGGGTCTTGGCCGTGCTGGCTTGTCCGGGGACACCGGCGCGACTGTTGCCGTCGGTTCTGTCCGCCGTCCCGGCCCGGTGCTCCGGCCTGGCCTGGGCCGTGCCGCCGGGGCCGGCCGATCTGGCCCGGTCCATCGACACGGCCAAGCGCGGCATCGCCGAATTCGAGAAGACCATCCTGGCCTATGACGCGGAGATGCGGGCCACGGTGGCCAACGACCCGGCCGCGGCCAAGCGCCGCGAGGAAATCCGGATTCTCAAGCAGCATTATGTTCGGGAAATCGAGGCCCTGCGGGCGAAGATCATCGATGACTACAAAAAAATCCAGGAATTTCGGGCAAGTGGCGTCCAGTAACGCAACCCTGCGGACCCAAAAGAAAAACGCCCCGCGAAGCGAGGCGTTTGGGATGGATTCGGTGGTGGGCGATCGGGGATTTGAACCCCGGACTTCCACCGTGTGAAGATGGCACTCTAACCGCTGAGTTAATCGCCCGTCGAAGAAAGTATGCGAGAGCCCTCCTTCTGGCAAGCATTATTTTGCCAAAGGCTCGAAAAAGTGAACGCTCGACACAGGCGAATCCAGCAACACTCTTAAATAAAAGGGAAAATCTGAAAATGCGACTGCTCGTGACCGGAGGCTGCGGCTTCATCGGCTCCAACTTCATCCGCGACATGCTGGCTCGCCACGACGGGCTGACCATCGTCAACCTCGACCTGCTCACCTATGCCGGCAACCGCCAGAGCCTGGCCGACGTCGAGGCCGCCCACGGCGGCAAACGCTATTTCTTCGCCCGGGGCGACATCGCCAACGCCGAACTGGTGCTGCACCTCTTCGAGGAGCATCAAATCGAGGCGGTGGCCAACTTCGCCGCCGAGTCCCACGTGGATCGCTCCATCACCGACGCCTCGCCCTTCGTACGCACCAACATCGCCGGCACCCAAAGCCTGCTCGACGCCTCGCGCCATTTCGGCATCAAGCGCTTCGTCCACGTCTCCACCGACGAGGTCTACGGCACGCTGGGCCCGGACGGCAAATTCACCGAGGACACGCCGCTGGCTCCCAACAGCCCCTACTCCGCCAGCAAGGCCGGGGCCGACATGCTGGTGCGGGCCGCCAACGAGACCTACGGCATGGACACGGTCATCACCCGCTGCTCCAACAATTACGGCCCGTTCCAGTTCCCGGAAAAGCTCATTCCGCTGATGTTCTCCCGGGCCATGGCCGACGAGGCCCTGCCGGTCTACGGCGACGGACTCAACGTCCGCGACTGGATCTACGTCCTCGACCACTGCCGGGGCGTGGAACTGGCGCTTTTGAAGGGCAAATCCGGCGCGGTCTACAACTTCGGCGGCGATGCGGAAAAGCCCAATATCGAAGTGGTGCGCACCATCCTGGCCGCGCTCGGCAAACCCGAGAGCCTCATCAAGTATGTGACCGACCGCCCGGGCCACGACCGCCGCTACGCCATGGATTTCACCAAGGCCACCCGGGAGCTGGGCTTTGTCCCGGCCTACGATTTCACCCGCGGCATCGCCGAAACCATGGCCTGGTACCGGCAAAACGGGGCGTGGCTGGAGAGCGTGCAAAGCGGGGCCTACCGCCAGTTCATGGCCTCCTGGTACGGGGACCGGGCATGAGCTCCGGCACATCCGCCGGTCGGGCCATCATCCTGGGCGGCCAGACCGGACTGGTGGGCCGCCCGCTCACCCGGATCCTGGCCGCGGCCGGCTACGCCGTCCTGCCCACCACCCGCACGGAACTCGACCCCTTCGACGCCGAGGCCGTGGCCCGGGCCATCGAGTCCTTCGAGGCCACGCACCTGTTTAACACCGTGGCCTACACCGCCGTGGACGCGGCCGAGGACGACCGGGACGCGGCCTACCAGTTAAACGGCGACCTGCCCGGCCTGCTGGCCCGGGAATGCCGCCCCGCCGGCACGCGGCTCGTGCATCTGTCCACGGACTTCGTCTTCGACGGCGCCGGGCACGTGCCCTACCGCGAGGACGACCCGGTCAATCCCCAGTCGGTCTACGGGGCCAGCAAACTGGCCGGCGAACGGGCCATCGCCGACAGCGGCCTGACCGACTTCCAGATCCTGCGCACGGCCTGGCTCTATGGGCCGGGAAAAAAGAACTTCGTGGCCACGATTCTGGGGCTGGCCAAGGACCGGGAGGAGTTGCGGGTGGTGGCGGACCAGATCGGTTCGCCCACCTATACCGTGGATCTGGCCGGCTGGATGACGGACCTGGCCGGCACCGAAGAGCGGGGCATCTTCCACGCCGTGGGCTCGGGCCAGGCCAGCTGGTGCGAACTGGCGGCCGAAGCCGTGGCCGCTTCGGGCCTGGCCTGCCGGGTGACGCCCATCGCCTCGGACCAGTATCCGCAAAAAGCCAAGCGTCCGCCCTATTCCGTGCTCGACAATCACAAGCTGGCGACGGCCATCGGCCGCACGCCCCGGACCTGGGGGGTGACGGTGCGGGAATACGTCTACGAGCAGACGCAGTTGTCGGCCTGACCGGCGTCGATCGGGGCCAGGGGCAGGGAGAAGCAAAACGATGCGCCCTGCCCCGGGTCGGATTCGACCCAGATGCGCCCGCCATGGGCGGCCACGATGCCCTCGGCAATGGCCAGCCCCAGGCCCAGGCTCTTTTCCCCGGCCGTGGGCTTGGCCGAAAGCCGCTCGAAGGGCCGAAACAGAAGGTGGCGCTCCTCGTCGAGCACCCCTGGCCCCTGGTCGCGCACCCGCACCACCACCTCGTTTTCCCCGACATGCAGTATCAGGCGCACCAGGGTCTTGGCCGGCGAAAACTTGACCGCGTTGGACAGCAGATTGTCCAGCAGCCGGGCAATGAGGTCGGGATCAAAATGCAGGACCGGCAGCTCCGGCACCTGGAGATCCAGCCGGATGCCCTTGCCGGCGGCCGTGGCTTCGGCCAGGCGCGCCCGCTCCAGGACCAGGGCGTCGAGGCGCGCGGCGGTGAGCGCCGGCTCCAGATGGCCGGTTTCCAGCCGGGTGAGATCCTGCATGTTGGAGGCCAGGGTGCACAACCGGCGGCCGGCCTGGCTGATGACCGCCGCCATCTCCCGGACCTCGCCCCCGATCTCGCCGCACACGCCGTCGAGGATCAGGTTGGCCGCGCCCACGATGCCGCCGGCCGGGCTTTTGAGGTCATGGGCCAGCATGGACAGAAACATGTGGCGCAGCCGCTCCAGACGCTTGATTTCCAGCATCCGTTCCACGGCCTCGACGCCGTGCAGCACCCGGCAATAGAGCTCCTCGCGCTCGAAGGGCTTGTGCAGGTAGTCGTCGCCGCCGCTTTTGAGAAATTCCGCCGAAATGGCCCGGGGGGCCTTGCCCGAGATGCCGATGAGGCAGATTTCCCGCTGCCGGTGCCGTCGCCGGATGGTGCGGGTCAGCTCCACGCCGTTTTGCTCAGGCATGTCGTAATCGATGATGACGGCGGTGATGTCCGGACGCCGCTCCAGGATATTGAGGGCCAGGGCCGGCGTAGCCGCCAGATGGACCCGAAACTGGTAGCGACGCAGTTGGCGGCGCAAAAAAAGGCGCATGAAGGCCGAGTCCTCGACCACGAGAATGCGGACCGAGCGGTTCTTGAGCAGCCGGTCCACGAACCGGGCCACGGCTTGATGGTCCTCGGCCTCGGCCACGACGAAATCGATGGCGTCCAGCTCCTGGGCCAGCTCCCGGTAGTCCGGGCGGTAGCACCCGGCCACGGCCAGCCAGGGGATGCCGCCTGCGGTGGCTGCGGCGGCCAGCGCCCGGACCACGGCCTCGGGCAGGGCCAGATCGACGATGCACAGCAAAAACGTGCCCTGTTCGCCGTCGGCCAGCAGGACGGCGACGTCGTCAGGCGTGCGCACCGGCACGGCTCCGAGTCCTGACAGCGCCCCGCAATGACGAATGACGGCAGATGCCAGGAGGGGGTTGTCGGAGGCAAGAAGGAATCGCGGATCGGACATGGCGGCTTGGGTGCCTCCCCGAAGGTATGGTTGCAGCCTATCAGATGGGAAATGGCAGGGCAATGAGGCGTTGTGCGAAATCACACGGAGGCGTTGCGCCAAAATGCCAAGAAAATCAACCACGATCCGACTGCCGCCGGCTGCGACGCCCCCTTGCCCGACCGCCCCGCCCCCGGTACATTTCGGCCATGATCTCCGTGGTTTTGCCGGTGCGCAACGCCGCCGCCGCCCTGCCCGCCGCCCTGGAAAGCCTGGCCGGCCAGACCCTGGCCGACTTCGAGGTGCTGCTCGTGGACGACGGCTCCGACGACAACGGAGCAACGCTTGCGGTCGTGAACGCCTTTGCCCGGCGCGACGCCCGCTTCCGGCCGATTCTCCGTCCCCACGAGGGCATCGTGGCCGCCCTGAACGATGGCATCGCGGCCAGCCGGGGAGAGTATCTGGCCCGCATGGACGCCGACGACGTCTGCCGGCCCGAGCGCCTGGAGCTGCAAGCCCGCCATCTTGACCGCACCCCGGAGGTGGGGCTGGTGTCCTGCCGGGTGGCCTTCGGCGGCGACGCCCGGGCCGCCAAGGGTTATCTGGCCCACATCGACTGGTGCAACAGCCTGACCACGCCCGAGGCCATCCGCCTGGGCATCTTCCGGGAATCCCCCCTGCCCCACCCGTCGGTGCTGTTTCGCCGGGAACTCGTCGCCCGCCACGGCGGCTACCGCCAGGGCGACTACCCCGAGGACTACGAACTGTGGCTGCGCTGGCTCGAGGCCGGCGTGGTCATGGACAAGCTGCCGGACACCCTGCTTGACTGGAACGATCCGCCGGGACGGCTGTCCCGGGCCGATCCCCGCTACCAGGCCGAGGCTTTCTTTCGCATCAAGGCCGGCTATCTGGCCGCCTATCTGGCCCGGAGCAACCCCTTCCATCCCCATGTGCTGGTGGCCGGAGCCGGCCGCATCACCCGCCGCCGGGCGCAGCGGCTCTTGGCCCACGGCATCGTCATCGACGCCTGGCTCGACATCGACCCGCGCAAGGTGGGCACGTCCATCGCCGGCCGGCCGGTGCTCCATCTCGACGACGCGCCCGGCCCCGACGCCTGTTACGTGCTGCCCTACGTGGCCAGCCGGGGAGCCACGGAGGAGATCGCCGCGCGTCTGGCCGCCCGGGGATTTGTTCCTGGAAAGAATTTTCTGCCGGCCGCCTGACCACGCCCCCCCGTGTGCACGCCCCCCCTCAGCGCACACGCCCTGCAGGCGGCCCGGCCACGGCCGAAAAAAGGCCGTCCCCCCGTCGGACGGGGAAACGGCCCGAAACCTCGCGGCCCGTCCGGCCTAGCCGATGGGCAGCACGGTGCGGCCGTATTTCTCGTTGAGCACTTCGGCCATGGCCAGATAGCAGGCGCTGGCCCCGCAGAGAATGCCCTCGTAGCCGGCCAGCCGGCCGATGGCCGCCGACTCCAGCCAGTCCCGGGCCGCCAGCAGGAAAAAGAGCACGGTCAGGGAACCGAAAATGAACTTCAAGACGAAGTTGCCGCCGAGCGTTCCCAGGAACATGAACAGGGTGAAAAGGCCCCAAATGAACAGATACCAGCCCATGAAGGCCTCGGGTGTGGGCTCGGCCAGCCCCATCTTGGGGAGCACGATCAGGCCCACCAGGGTCAGCCAGAAAAAGCCGTAGCTGACAAACGCCGTGAGACCAAAGGTGTTGCCCTTTTTAAATTCCAGGATGCCGGCGATGACCTGGGCCAAGCCGCCGTAGAAAATTCCCATGGCCAGGATCATGGAGCCGACAGGGAACCAACCGGCATTGTGAATATTGAGCAAAATCGTGGTCATGCCGAAGCCCATAAGGCCCAGGGGTGCGGGATTGGCCAGTTTCTCGTCCATCGATGCGCTGTCCTTTACGGATGGGGGTGGGGCCGGGCGAACCCGCCGCGGTGCGCCTGGGCCGGGAGACACTGGCGGTAGAGGCTTTTGCCCGGCATGTAAAGGAACGGAACGGGCGTTAACCGGAAATCAGGCCGTTTCCACCCGGTTGCGCCCCAGGCCCTTGGCCGTATAGAGCGCCTGATCGGCCCGGCCGAGCAGGCTCGACGGGTCGTCGCCGGCCCGGGCCTCGGCCACGCCGAAGCTGCAGGTTATGGAACCGATTCCGGGCAAGGAGAGATCCGAAACGGCCTGGCGCAGATTCTCGGCCAGCACGTATCCCGTCGCCAGGCCCAATCCCGGACAGCCGACGAGAAATTCCTCGCCGCCCCAGCGCCCGACATCCAGCCCTTCGGCCCCGGTTTCCCGCAGCAAACCGGCCAGGGCCCGCAGCACCTCGTCGCCGCACAGATGGCCGTGGCGGTCGTTGATGTCCTTGAAATGGTCGATGTCGAGCATGATCAGGCTGTAGGGCCGCCCCTCCCGGGCCAGGTCGGCCAGGCCCTCCCGCAGCCGGGTTTCGGTCTGCTGGCGGTTGGCCAGGCCGGTGAGCATGTCCGTGGTGGACAGACGGGCCAGTTCGAGATTGCTGAGCGCCAACAGGGCATGGGCCTCGGCCAACTGATTTTGAGTGGCCTTGAGCTCGGAGATGTCCACGGCAATGGCGTAGCGCACCACCCGCCCGTCAGGCCAGGTCATGGCCCGCACCTGCATCTGATACCAGCAGTCGTCGGATTCGTTGAAATGCTCGAACACCCGGGTCTCGCCGTTGGGTCGACCATCCCCGGTGAGCAGTTCCGAGATCCGGCACCAGGGACAGGGCGCGTCGCGCTCGTAGAGCACCTCGTGGCAACAGCTGCCGACGTGGTCGCCGAAACGGTCGATAAAGGCCCGGTTGCAGTAGATGACGGCGTTGCTCGCCGTCTCCACCACGTAGATGCCAAACGGAATCAGGTCGAAATGGCTTTCGAACAGGGCATTTTCCATCATGACGCCGTCACTCCCGCCCGCGGCAGGGTCACGACCACGACGGTGCGCCCCGGGGTGTCTTCGTCGAGAGCGATGCGGCCGCCGTGGGCCTTGGCCGCAAGCTGGGCGGAATAGGCCCCAAGGCCCGTGCCGCCGCGCTTGCCCTGGGTCACGTACTTGTCGAACATCCGCGCCCGGATCTCCGGGGGCACTTCCCCGGCGTTGGTCACAACCAGGCGCGTGGCGTCGGGCTCGGGCCGGATGTCCACGGTCACCAACCCGTCCTCCGGGGAGGCTTCCAAGGCGTTGACAATGCAATTTTGCAGCATGGGGCCAAGGAGCAGGTCGTCGCCGGCGTATTCCACCCGGGCGCCGGAAGGGATAGGCCCGCCGGCCAGGGTGGCTATCAAGCGGCGGCCCCGGGCCATGGGCATGCCGGACAGGCGGCAGCAGGTGCGGCTGACCAGATCGACCAGGTCCAGGGGCCGGGGGGTGAGTACGAAGGAGCCGGTTTCCAGGCGATAGAGCACCAGGGACTGGTTGAGCATGTCCAGCATCGAATGGGCGGCCTGCTCGATAAGCCCCACGATCTCGGCGGCCTGCGGCGGCAGGTCGTAATTTTCCAAAAGCACCTGGGGCAGCCCGATCAGGGCCGAGAGCGGGGCCTTGAGGTCATGGCGGGCAATGCGCTCCACATGTTCGCGCAGGTCCATGCTCTCGCGAAGCGCCTTGTTCTGGCCGGCCAGCTCCCGGTTGCGGATGGCCAGCTCGGCATGGGCCTCGGCCAGACGGTTCTGGGTCTCCTTGAGCTCGGAGATGTCCACGGCAATGGCGTACTTGACCACCCGGCCGTCGGGCCAGCCCATGGCCTTTTCCTGGATCTGGGCCCAGCGTTCGTCGCGCTCGTTGTAGTGGTCGTATACGGCGGTGAGGCCGTTTGGCATGCCCTGGGCGGTCAGCAGCTCGGGGATGCGGCAATGCAGGCACGGGGCGTCGTTGTCATAAAGGATCTTGTAGCACGCCCCGCCCTCGGCCGCCCCCAGGCGGTCCCGGTAATGGCGGTTGACGAAGACCAGTTCGCGCGAAACCACGTCGACGACGTAAATGCCAAAGGGAATGACGTCGAAGTGCGTTTTGAGCAACGCGCTCTCGAGCATGGAGCCGCTTTGCATCACAGGTACTTGGCCGCCACGGTCGCCAGGGTTTCGGCCAGTTTTTCCTGTTTGACGGGCTTTAGGATGTAGCCCTTGGCCCCGGCCTCGATGGCGTCCATGACCATTTGCTCCTGGCCGTGGGAGGTGACGATGATGATGCAGGCCTCGGGATGGTCGGCCAGGATGCGCCGGGTGGCCTCGATGCCGTTTAAATCCGGCATGGTGATGTCCATGGTGGTCAGGTCCGGGGCAACCGAAGCGTACATGTCCACGGCCTGCTGGCCGGTGGTGGCCACGCCGGCCACCTCGTGTCCGAGATCTTCCAGGAGCTTGGCCATTTTCTTCACGGTGAGGCCGGAGTCGTCCACCACCAGGATGCGCAGGGATTTCGTCATGCCTTACTCCTTCACATACTCAAGCGCGTCGTCAAACAGCTCGCCCGGTCCGATGAGGTGGATGGCCAGGGCGCCGACGTCGGCGGTCAGCTCGGCCGAGGCGAACTTGGCCCCCCGATGGCGCATGACGGACTTGGCCTCGGTGAGAATGATCGGCGGCGACAGCGCGATGGCCGGCCCCGTGGCGGCCACGTCGGCCAGGGCGTTGCCGACGATGATGTTGATGATGTCGCCGGCGGTTTCCTGCACGGCGTCCTCGCGTTCGTCCTCGGCGATGTCGAGGTCGGCGGTATAGGCGGCAAAGGCCGCCTCGATGAGCTTCGCGTCAAAGCTGTAGGCCAGGTAGAGCTTCAGCTGGCCGGTGGCGCTCAGGATGGCGGTGAGATGGCGCAGGTCGAGTTTTTGCACGTCGTCGAAATGCAGGGCGGCGGCGGTGGTGGCCAGGCCCAGCTCGTCTTGGAAAAAGGCTCTGGTGCGCCGTGTCAACGCGTCCAACAAGGCATTCACGTCCAGTTGTTCGGTCATAACGCCTCCCGATAGGGTCATGCAATGTCTTGGTCAAGGGGCACGGTCACGCACAGGCGCAGTCCCCGGCCCGGGTCGTTGTCGAGGCGCACCCCGCCGCCCAGGCGCTCGGCTTCGGCCCGAACGGCGGCCAGGCCCACGCCCCGGCCGGACAGGTCGCCGACCTCCTGGCAGGAAGAAAATCCGTCGCGAAAAAGCAGCTCCAGGATGGCGGCGTCGTTCATGGCGGCCAGCTCCTCGGCCCCGACCAGGCCAAGCTCGAAGGCCCGGGACCGGATGCCGGCCAGGTCCACGCCCCGACCGTCGTCAGTGACCTCAATGCTGACCAGGCCGCCCTCGCGGCGTACCCGGCAACCGATGGTCCCGGTTTCGGGCTTGCCCAGGCCCGCTCGCTCGTCCGGGGTTTCCAGGCCATGGTCCACGGCATTGCGAAAGACGTGCACCAGGGCTTTCGTCAACGGGCCGAACCGGGCCGGCTCGACGGGCACGGCGTCGCCTTCCACGGCAAAGGGGGCCACGAGCTTGCCCCGGCCGGCGGCCAGCCGGGCCACGGTGCGGGGATAAACGGCCAGGAGCTTTTTGAGGTCCACATGGCGCAGGTTCCGAGCCGCGGCCAGCACGGTCCGATCGTCGGCGCCAAGGGGCAGTTCGTCCAGGCGGCCAAGCAGGCGCTCGGCCAGGGAGGCCAGGGCCTCGGCCAGTTCCTGGCCGAGGCAGATCTCGCCGCGCCGGTCGAAAAATTCCGGTCCCAGGGACTGGCGCACCACGTCGAGATCCTGGGCCAGGGCCGCATCCACGGCCGTATCGGCCAACAGCGCCGCAACCTCGGCGACAAGCGGCGCCTGCCCCAGGCACAGGCTGGCCAGTCGGGTTTCCAGGTCGTCCAGGGCCTTGGCCACGAAAGCGCATTCAAGCTGGAGGAACAGGCCCTTGAAGGTGTGCACCTGACGGTACACGGCAGTGAGAACCCCCCGCCCGTCCGTCGTCCCGGCCACCAGGCCGGTCCCGGACTCCCGAAAGGCGGCGAAACTGTCCAGAACCGCGAAAAAGTCCTGCTGCTCCCGCACCGCCGCCACCACGCAGGCCAGCCGGTTGCGCTCCCGGGCCACGGCGTCCTTGAGGCGCGCCTCGCCGGTGACATCGGTGATGACGAACATGAGCCGGCCGCCGTTTAGGGGGCGGTAGGCCAGGCGCAGGGCCGTCTCGCCCCGGACGATGTCCTTTTGCATAAGCGACAGGTAGAGCTCCCGGCGGTAGGCGTCGGGCTCGTCGACCACCCGCCGGATGTTGACGCCCATGGCCTCGCGCCCGGCAGCGTCGTCGGGGAAAAGCAGCCCGGCCACGTCTTGCCCCTCGATATCCCCGCCAAAAAGCACCCGGCATTCCTGGCTGTACGGCGTCATGACCGTGCCCTGGCGGTCCACGGCCAGGAAGCCCTGCCCGGCGTTGTCGAGCAGGGCCGACATGTCGCGGTTGACGTCGTCGAGTTTCTCGTGGGCCAGCCGTATGGCCCGGTTGAGCCGGGCCAGCTTGCGGTTCCACCACACGACCAGGGTGAGCACGGCAGCGGCCACGACCAGGGCCTTCCAGAACTTCGAATAATCGAAGCTTTCCTCGAAGGTCACGGCCACCCATTTCTTGATGATGGCGTCGGATTCTTCCTTGGACAGGGAGTTGACGGCCTTTTGAAACAGCGAGGTCAGTTCGGGTTCGTCGTCGCGGCTGGCCACGGACAGGTCGAGCTGGGCGTCCAGGCGGCCGGCGATCTTGAGATCGCTGAAATGGTCCTTGGCGATGGCCTGGCTGATGGCCGGCACGGTGTCGATGTAGCCGTTGAGCTTGCCGTCGGCCACCAGACGCAGGCCTTCGGAGACGCTGGGAACTTCCACGAGGCGGACGTCGGGGTACTTGGCCCGCAGGATGTCCAGGCTGGCATAGCCGTTGACCACGCCGAGCGTCTTGCCGGCCAGGGCGGCCGGATCGTCGACAAACGGCGCGCTGGTCAGCGTGGCCACCACCATGGGGAAGCGCAGGTACGGCGAGGTGAAGTGCAGATAGCGGCGGCGATCCTTGGTATCCCCGGCCGCGGGCAGGAAATCGCAGCGCCGGGAACGCACGGCGGCCAGGCTCTGGCTCCAGGAGCTGGTGGGCACGAGCACCACCGGAACGCCCAGGCGCTGGCTCATAATGGACAGAAAATCGGCGGCAATGCCCACATGCCGCCCGTTTTCATCGATGCGCTCGATGGGGGCCCAGTCCGGGTCCACGCAAAAGGCCAGGGCCTTTTTGCGGGCCAGGTAGGCACGCTCGCCGTCGAGCAGGGTGATGACGCCCTGGGGACCGGCCGGCGCCCCGGCCGGAATCACGGCCGGGGCCTCGCCCCTGACCGCGCCGCTATGCACGGGCAGCCATTTGGCCAAGAGCGCGGCCTTTTCCGCATCATCCACGGCAGACTGGGCCTTTTGCAGGATGGAAGCCAGCAGGGGCCAGTCCTTGCGCACCAGGGTATAAATCTCGAAATTGTAGTCGAGCTGACCGGTGATCTTGACGTTGGCCAAGCCGGCCCCGCGGATGGCATAGGCGGCCACGGCCAGGTTCTCCACCGCGGCGTCGGCCTTGCCCACGGATACCATGGTCAGGGCTTGGGAGGCGTCATTGGCCGGCACGAGCTCGATATTTTTCCCGTGCTCCCGGAGATATTCGTAGGCCGTGCCGCCGTTGCCCGCAGCCACGCGCTTGCCGGCCAGGGTTTCCAGGGAATAGGCGGCGTCGTCACGGGTCATGACGGCCAGGGGAAAACGCAGATACGGCCCGACGAACAAGGCGTACCTGGCCCGGTCGGGCGTCTTGCCCGTGCCGTCGATCATGTCGATGCGCTTCTCGCGCAGGGCGTCGAGAACAGACTGAAAATCGTGGCCGTCGCCCTCCAGGACGAACTGGAAGGCCAGGCCGGTCTTCTGGGAAATCAGATTGTAGTAATCGTGGAACAGCCCCTGCACGCGGCCGTCCTCGTAAATGGACAGGGGCCGCCAGTCGGTGTCGCTGAACCGGATGACCGGATGGGCCTCGATAAAGGCTTTCTCTTCAGGCGTCAGTTCGAGGCGCGAGGACGCCGCCAGGACCGGGTCGCCCCCCCGCAGCAGGACGCCGGCGAACAGGATGACCAGCAGCAGACGCCGCATGTACGCACGACAAAAACAATGCATGCAGCCCCCGTATCGTTTTCCCAACGCTACCCCAAGAAGCCCCGAAACCCAAGCCCCAAAACCAGCGTCATCCGGTTGCCCGGGATGCCTCGAACCGGATGGCGTGGGTCAGGCTGGCCGTGGCCCCGTCGCCCCGAAAGGTCCCGGAGACCGGGGAGGCGTCGTCAGGGTGGGGCGCGGCGGCCAGGACGACGTGGCGGTCGGCCACGGCCAGGCCCAGGGTCGGATCGAAGCCGCGCCACCCCCCGCCCGGCAGGCACAGTTCGGCCCAGGCGTGCAGGTCGCGTTCGTCGCTGTCCGGGTCGCCCTCGTGGTAGCCGCTGACGAACCGGGCGGGAATGCCGACATGGCGGCAGGCGGCGATGAAAAACACCGCCAGATCGCGGCAGGAAGCCTCCCCGGCCGCCAGCACGGCGTCGGGATCGAGGATGCCGGGTTCAAGCCGGACCACGGTGCGCAGGTTGGCGCTGACCCAGCCCAGAAGGGCCAGGGCAAAGTCCTGGGGCGCGGCGTTCCCGTGGCGCAGGGTCTCGGCCAGGGCCTGAACGCGCCTGACCGCTCCCTCGGGCCGGGCCAGACAGGCCGCGCCCACCACGGCTTCGATGCGGTCCAACGGCACCGGCAACACGGCCCGGGACGTTTCCACCAGATACTCGAAGGGATTGGCCCGCAGGGTCTCCACCACGGCCTCGGTGGTCACCTCGAAATGGTCGGTCATGTCCGCGAACCAGGCCGTAAGGACGGTGTTGCCCAGGGCGTCGGTCACCAGGGTGCGCCCGACCGGTTCGGGATCAATGACGGCGGAAAAGGCGAGCAGGCGCTGGCAGGCGTCCCCGCGCGGCACAAGGCGCACCAGATGGGGCTCGAGAAAGACGCGTCGCCCGTAGTCGTACCGGGTGCGATGGGTGATATGGCAGCGCACGGCTCACTTCGATTCGGACAGACAGCCGGCCTTGCCGCAGACCTTGGTCAGTTTGGAAGCGATGTTGTCGATCCATTCCGAAGGCAGATCGTGGACGAGGCTTCGCAGATGCTCCTGCCACCAGGAGGAGATGTCGGCCAGATCCTCCTTTTCGTAACGGTGCTGCACCAACTCCATGCCGGCCCGGTGGTACAGGACCACGTCGATGGGGAAATCCACGTCCGAGGCGCTGATGCGGGTGGAGTCGAAAGCCAGGCAGCCGACTTTGAGGGCCATGCGCAGGGAATCGGAATATTTAAGCGTGCGGTCGAGCACCGGCTTGCCGTAGCCGCCCTCGCCGATGATGTGGTACGGCGTGCCCGGGCTCACCTCCACCCAGTTGCCCTCGGGATAGACCAGGTAGAGCTTGTGGCTGGCGTCGGCGGTCATCTGGCCGCCGATCAGGATGTGGAGATTGAATCCCAGGCCCGACTCGGCCAGAAAGGCCTTGTCCTCGGCCGCCACCCGGCGCAGTTCGGCGGCAAAGGCATTGACCACCTTGTAGAGCTTGTCCAAGGGCGCCGCGCAGGCATCCATGGTCTCCTCGAAATAGGTGAGCGTCTTGTCACGCACCGAGCGCAGGCCCGAGGTCATGAGGAAAAAGGCCCCATTGCCGTTGTGGTAGGTGGAAACCTTCTGGGCGCTGGTCAGCTCGTTGCCGGAAGTGATGCGGGTATCGGCAATGCCGACAAGGCCCTCTTCAACCGTTATGCCAAGGCAAAATGTCATGGCCGTGTCTTTGTCACTGTTGGCAGGTGGCGTCAATAGCCGGAAATGTTGAGAAAAATGTGGCGTAAATGGCTGTATCCACAAGATTCATCCGGGTTTGCAGGTTGTCGGTGAATTCGTGCAGGCCGGCGGAAAAGATCTCTTCCAGGCCGCTGTAGGCCAGGTCGCTGCTGAGCAGGCCGATGCGCTTTTCCGCCGGGTTGGCGAAATACCCCAGCGGCGTGCCGGTGATGGCGTGCAGGCACTCCTGGGCCTTGATCAGGCAGCACAGCACCGAGCGGGGGAACTCGTGGTCCAGCAGCAAAAACTCCACGATCCGCTCGGGCTGGATGCGGCCGTGGCGGCGGCGGTAGGCCTCCAGGGCGCTGATGGCCTTTAAAAGCGCCCCCCACTGCACGTAGTCGAGGTTGGAGCCGACGTCGGTGGGGCTTGGGAGCAATATGAAGTATTTGACGTCCAGGATGCGCGAGGTCTTGTCCGCCCGCTCGAGCAGCCGCCCCAGCCGGAAGAAATCCCAGGCCTCGTCGTGGCTCATGGCGTCGCCGGCGATGCCGCTTATGGTCAGGTCGCGGCGCTTGACCTCGTCGCAGAAGTGGTAGGGGTTGTTGAGCGTCGTCTCGCAGTCCCGGGACGCCTCGCGAACCATATGGTAAAACGTGTTGGTCTGCTCCCACATCTCGGTGGGGATGATTTCGCGGATGGTGCGGGCATTGTCCCGAGCCCTGGCCAGGCAACTCACGATGGAGTTGGGGTAGTCCGGATCAAAGGCCAGGAAACGAATCACGGATTTGCGGTCGCCGGTAAGCCCCCGCTGGGTGAACAGCGCATGGTCGCCCATAGCCGAGACCAGCGGCATCCATTGCTCGCTCCGGCCGCCCGGCGTGTCCAGGGTGAGGTGCCAGTTGACGTCGAGGAAGCGGGCGATATTCTCGGCCCGCTCCAGATAGCGGCTCATCCAGTAGATGGCTTCGGCCACGCGGCTCAGCATGGGAACTCCTTGAATCGGCTCACGGGGAAAACGGGCGTCGCCGGCCCTCAGCCCTGGCCCGCCCGGCCCGGGCCGAGCACCCAGGTGTCCTTGCTGCCGCCGCCCTGGGAGGAATTGACCACGAGCGAGCCGCGCCTCAGCGCCACCCGGGTGAGTCCCCCGGGGATGACCCGGATATCCTCGCCGTAGAGGATGTAGGGGCGCAGGTCCACGTGGCGGCCCTCGAAATGGTCGTCCACGATGACCGGGGCGCGCGACAGGTTTATGGTGGGCTGGGCGATGTAGTTGCGCGGGTCGGCCTCGATCTTGGCGGCAAAAGCGGCGCGTTCCTCGGGCGTGGCGGCCGGGCCGACCAGCATGCCGTAGCCGCCGGATTCCGCCGCCGCCTTGACCACCATGGTGTCGAGGTTGTCCAGCACGTGGCGGCGCTGCTTGTCCTCCCAGCACAGAAAGGTCTCGACGTTGTCGAGCAGCGGCGTCTCGCCCAGGTAGTAGCGGATCATCCGGGGCACGTAGGCGTAGACCACCTTGTCGTCAGCCACGCCCGTGCCGGGCGCGTTGGCCATGGCCACCCGGCCGGCCTTGTAGACTTCCATGATGCCGGGCACGCCGAGCAGGGAATCGGGCCGAAAGACCTTGGGGTCGAGATAGTCCTCGCCCACCCGGCGATAGAGCACGTCCACCCGTTTGAGGCCCTTGGTGGTGCGCATGTGGACGTAGCCGTCGGCCACCACCAGATCGCGCCCCTCCACCAGCTCGATGCCGGCCTGCTGGGCCAGGAAGGTGTGCTCGAAATAGGCGGAATTATACACGCCAGGGGTTAAAAGCGCGGCCGTGGGCCGGCCGGCCGACTGGGGGGCGATGGCCTGGAGCATGTCGAGCAGCCAGGGCGCGTAGTCGTCCACCGGCCGGATGTCGATGGCCTCGAACACCTGGGGGAAGGCGCGCTTCAAAATGCGGCGGTTGGCCAAAACGTAGGAGACGCCCGAGGGACAGCGCAGATTGTCCTCCAGCACCATGAACCGCCCCGCCTCGTCGCGCACCAGATCGGAGCCGGTGATGTGGCACCACACCCCGCGCGGGGGACTCAGTCCCTGGCATTCCTTGAAATAGCCCGACGAGGACTCGACAATCGACCGGGGGATGACCCCGTCGGCCATGATGCGGCCCTGGTGGTAGACGCCGTCGATAAACAGATTGAGCGC
>JBKICS010000429.1:0-7717 GCA_046567015.1 Acidobacteriota bacterium
CAATATCGTTATTGGCGGCCTTGGTGGACATCGCGAAGGGGTGGCGCGGCCGTTGCTGGCAGCGAGGAAGCAGACAATCTACGAAATTCGGCCAAGTCGGTCAAAAGGCGGCGTTTGGTGACGGGAAGGCGCCGCCGATGACGCCTTCCCGATGTGGTTCACATTCCTAGAGGGCCGGACCGCAGGTATTCTGGAAGATGTTGTTGGTATTGACCCAGCCGCACATGTCGGTGCTTGGCACATGCACCAGGGCCCAACCTTCGCGGTCGTCCACTAAGACGTCGACTTGGGTGCCGATGGGCAGCTTGGCCAGCTCGCCGCAGTACATGCCTTCGCAATTGCGAAGGGGCAGGCCCGAGAAGCCGGCCCTGGCCGACCGCATGGGCGTGGTGGTCCAGGCCTCGGCCATGATGTACGGCTGCCCCGGACACAGGGTCGGAACCATGCGGACAGGGGCCGGGGCCACGGCCATGACCGGGGGCGGAGTCGGAGCCTGCTGCATAACCCTGGGTGCGGCTTTACGGTGGCGCACCCGTTGGACTTTTTTTGTGGGGCTCGGGCCTTCTTCGTCGGCATGGCTCACGATGGCGGAGCCGGACAGCATGGCGACAGCGAGAAGCACGGATACGAGAATTCTTTTCATGATGCCTCCTTTTTGGGCCGCAGCCTAGCCTCGACCCGTTCCGAATCCTGAGGGATGCCACAGTTTATTTTTTAATACACCTTCGGCGGATCCGGTCAATGCCGTTTCGCCGCCAGGGAGGGACAAATTGGGGCGCAGAGGAGCCTGTCCCGTGAATGAAGAATAGATGGAGTTGTATGCGAATCGATATTTGTTAGAATTTCTAAGAGGTAACGTCGCTCTAAGCTGGCTCAGTCAGCCGGTCTCAATGTCCGGTCGATATGAAGATTATTTCAGGAGCAACAGATTAGGGGGCGTCAAACTGCCCTTGGCCTCGAAGGCTCTCAGATCCGGCTTGTCATTGGAAAGTCGAGGCTCGTAGCGCGGATGCTTTTTGTACTGGTAAGGTACTGGATACGCATCCGGGTACAAGGCAGTGCCGGCATGGATGCACGAGGACGAGAGGGTGATATGGAAGTCCTGGGTGGCGGCATTCACGAATCCGGGGGCTTCGCCGGTGATGTCGCGGCCATCGTCATGGATGGTGCCCGTGAGCCCGCTGTAGCTGCCTGCCCAGCTCGTCTTCAACCAGTTGTGAAAGGGAGTTTTGCGAGTTGATCGCTGCCTGCGGCGAAGCTCTGGCTAATGGCGCACAGGAGATCGACGAAAAGGTCACAATCCGAAAAGAGGGTCACGAGGCGGACACCGCCGTCATGGGCCAACTCACGCTGGTGGAGGACTAGCCATGGGTGCGGTCGCTGTTGCCTGTGACGTGGACAACTTGGTGTGCGACCTGCGCATCGCCGGGCTCATGCGGACCGTGAGGCAGTTTCCCACGGCCGTCAAAACGACAACGAGGTGAGCCATACGGCAGCCCGAAATGAAAAACGGGCTACAGTTTTTGGCTGCAACCCGTTGATTTCATTATGGTGGGCAATGTAGGATTCGAACCTACGGCCTTTGGCTCCGGAGGCCAACGCTCTATCCAACTGAGCTAATTGCCCGAGGAGCGTTGTACTTACGCGTCCGCTCTGTCGCTGTCAAGAAACTTTGGCAACTTCGGCTCTTTGAGGGCCAGACTTGGCGGTCGCGGCCCTTAGCCGGCCTGCACCGCCTCGAGGGCGTCGCTCGCGCCGTGCGTCACCGGTCCCAGGGACGTGCAGACCTGGTTGCGGCCCAGATGCTTGGCCTGGTACAGGGCCTTGTCGGCCTTTTCCAGCAATTCCTTGCGCTTGGTCAGGGAGCCGGGCTGCATGGTGGCCGCACCGATGGACACGGTGATGGAAAACGGCTCGCCTTCGTGGGTGAACATGGTGTCGGCGATCATGCCGCGCAGGCGTTCGGCCAGAATCCGGGAACTTTCATCTGTGGTCTGGGGCAGGATGATCACGAACTCCTCGCCGCCGTAACGGGCCGTGAAATCCGTGCTGCGAAGCGTCCCGGACAGGATCCGCCCAACCTCGCGCAGCACGTCGTCGCCGACCAGATGGCCGAAACGGTCGTTTATGACCTTGAAATGGTCGATATCGACCATAAGCAGGCTCATGGGATGGTGGTAGCGCTGGTGCCGGCGCAATTCCTCGATAAGCCGTTCGTCAAAGGCCCGGCGGTTGTGGATGCGGGTGAGGCCGTCATGATCGGCCCGGACCTTGACCTGGTTGAACAAGGCGGCGTTTTTGAGCGCCAGGGCCAGGTGGTTGACCGAGGCGTACAGCGCCTGGACCTGATCCTTGCCCAAGGCCGGCCCCTTGGCCCGGTAGAGCACGAGCAGGCCGAACACCTGTCCGCCGGCCCGAAGCGGCAGGGTGATCAGCTCTTCCGGGGCGTTCGGGATGCCGACGCCGCTACGGTCCGGGGCGCCTTCCAGGAAGGTGGCCCGGTAGCTGTGCATGGCCTTGCCGGCGATCTTGGCCGCCTGGCGCAGCAGTTGTTCGGTCCAATGCTGTTCGGCGCTCTGCTCCATGTCGGGTTCGAGGAACAGTTCCGCTTCCAGGGTTCCGGGCTCGGTCGTTTGCCAGAAAACGCCCATGAGGGCGTTAAGGGGCAGCAGCAGCTGCAGATCCTCCCGGGCATTGTCCAGAATGACGCCGGGGTCAAGGGATTCGCTGGCCCGGCTGAGGATGCGGTTTAAAAACAGCACCAGATCGGTCTTGCGGGCGAGCAGTTCCCGCTCGAGCATGATCTCGCGGGTCATGCGGAAGATGTCGTCGTAAAGGCTCTTGACTTCCTTGGCCCGGAAGATGACGTCGCGGACCTTCTTGTCGGTCAAGGGCTCGGAGATGGCGGAGAGGAAGCCGTTTTCCAGCACTTCCTCGAAATCGGCCACGGACTGGGTCGGAGCCAGGACCAGCACGCGCTGGGGGATCTCCCATTCCTCGATGCCCCGGCGGGTGTCGGTGGGCAGGGAGTCCCAGGCTTCCTTGACCACGAAGATGACCAGCGGCGTTGCCCGGGCGATGTCGCGGTCGCCCGGATGGGAGCCCGCCGGCCAGTTGCGCAGGACATAGCCCGCGCCAAGGGCCGTGGAAATGGCCAGTTCGGCCTCGTCGGTCAGGCCAAGGCCCCAAACCTGCTCGGGTCGCATACCGCGCGTCATGACAAGCCTCCTTGCGTCCGGACAGGAAAATGCTTCCTGCTCGACGGCACTTATGCAAAAGGAAGGCCAACACAAATAATTCAAGCCATTTGACATCGGAGCAAGGCTGTGGCTCCGTCTCGGCATGGGCACGCAACGGATTTTTGGCACCCTCGACCCCTTTGTCGAATCCGCCGACGTCATGGGCCGCACGGTGGCCAATGCCGCCTTTCTGGACGCGCTCATGCGGGCCGATCCTTTCGACGCCTACCATTTCTTTATGCCTTCCAAACGGGAGCAGGTCCGCCAGGAGGGGCTCCTTGCCGCCCGCTATCCCCAGGCCGCCGGGCGCAGCGCATTCACGGTCCTGACGCGCCAGGATTTGCCCCGGGCCCTGGGGGCGACCGACTACGCCGTCTTTCACCTCTCCGACTGCCTCACGGCCCAGGCCCGGTTGGCCGCCGTGCGAAACGCCCTGGCCCGCTCCCTCTTTCCCATCACCGGTACCACCCATTCCTTGAGCTATGCCGCCTACCAGCGGGACTTCCTGGCCCACCTCTGGCCGGGAACCACCCGGCGCGACGCCATCGTGGCCACCTCCACGGCCGGCCGGGCCGCGGTGGCGGCGATGTTTGCCGCCCTGCGCCGGGGCTACGGCCTTTCCCCCGAGGCCTATCCGGCTCCGGAGCTGGCTCTGATTCCGCTCGGCGTCGATCCGGCCGGCTGGACGCGCCTGGAAGGGGAGGCGAGGGCCTCGGCCAGGGTGCGCTTTGGCGTCGCTCCCGAAACGACGGCGCTGCTGGTTTTCGGGCGCATCTCCCACAGCTCCAAGATGGATCTGCTGCCGATTTTTCGGGCCGTACCGCGGCTCATTGCCGCCGGCGTCCCGGCGGCCGGGTTGACCCTGGTGGTGGCCGGCTGGACCGACGATGACGACCCGTTCCTGGCCACCCTGGCCGATCTGGCCGCCAATATCGGGCTGGCGCTGACCCTGGTCAGACGTCCGGACGAGGCAGCCAAACGGGCGCTTTTCGGGCTGGCCGACGTGTTCGTGTCTCTGGCCGACAACCCCCAGGAGACCTTCGGCCTCACGCTCCTGGAGGCCATGGCCGCCGGGCTGCCGGTGGTGGCTTCGGATTACGACGGCTACCGCGACATCGTGGTCCATGGCCAAACCGGCTGGCTCCTGCCCACCCTGGGGCCGGCCGAAACCGGGGAGCGCGACCTGCTGGCGCCGCTTTGCTATGACAACCACACCCATCTGCGCCTGGCCCAGTCCCTGGCCGTGGACGTGCCGGCCCTGGCCGAAGCCCTGGCGACGCTCATTCGCGACCCGCAGCTTGGCCGGGCCATGGGCCAGGCCGGGCGGGCTCGGGCCGTCGAAGGGTTTGACTGGGACGCCTGCGTGACCCGGCATCTGGCCCTGTGGGAGCGTCTGGCCGCCGCGCCCGTGCCGGACCGGGAGCGGCTGGCCCGGCTGCCCCATCCCCTGACCCTGGCCTACGGCGAAGTCTTTGCCGGCCATCCGAGCGGGCGGCTTGACGACGGGGTTCGCCTGACCTGGAGCCGGGCCGGACAGGCGCTGTATAAGCGACAGGATTTTCCCGTCATCTATAAGGAACTCGACCAGGAGATCCGGCCCGACGCCCTGCGCATCCTGGTGTTTCTGGCCCGCTCGGGCTGTCCCGGCCTGACCCTGGCCAAACGGTTGGCCGCGGCCGTCCCCGGTCTGGATGTCCAGGCCGCGACCTTTCACGTCTTGTGGGCGCTCAAACAGGATTTGCTGGAAAAGGAGCATCAATGACACGTCGCGAAAGCGCCCGGGAGCCCGGCAACGCGCCCGGCCAGGCCCACCATGCCCCGGCCAAGCGCAGCCTCGGGCAGAATTTTCTGGTCGATCCCAACATCGCGGCCAAGATCGTCGCCCGCCTGGGCATCACCGCCACGGATACGGTCATCGAGATCGGCCCGGGCCGGGGGGCGTTGACGGGCCACATCCTGGCCGCCGGCCCCCGGGCCTATCTGGCCCTGGAAAAGGACCGCGACCTGGCCGCGCGCCTGCCGCGCGAGCATCCCGGGGTGCACCCGGCCCTGATCGACGCCCTGCGCCTGGACTGGAGCCGGCTCGACCGCCTGCCCGGGGTCAAGCTCATCGGCAACCTGCCGTATAACATCGCCTCGCCGCTGCTCTGGGACATCTGCGCCGGGTCTGAACTGTTCGGGCGGGGGGTGTTCATGGTGCAGCACGAGGTGGCTCTGCGGCTGTGCGCCCCGCCGGGCGGGCGGCAGTACGGGGCGCTCACCGCCTGGACCTCAGCCTTTGCCCGGCTGGAATACGGCTTCAAGGTGCCGCCCACGGTCTTTCGGCCCCAGCCCAAGGTCGATTCGGCGGTGGTGGTGATAACGCCCCGTCCGGCGGCCGAGCGGCCCGAGGAGCCCCGGGCGCTGGCGCTGTTGCTCAAACGGCTTTTCTCGTTGCGCCGCAAACAGTTGGCCGGTATTTTGAAACCGTTTTGGCAGGACGGCCTCCCCGAGGCCTGCGCCGCCCTTGGCATCGAGGGACGGGATCGGCCCGAAGTCCTGTCGCCGACCCAGCTCGCCGCCCTGGCCAAATTGCTCAAAACGCGCCTCCCCTCTTGACTTTGGGGCTGAAATCGATTTTGGTTTGCCCACTCGTGCGCATCGCGTTTTGCCGCCATGGCAACGCACCAGGGGCAGGAGGGCCGTTCTCGCCGCGGGGAGGCGAGGGGGGGCGTCCCTGTTGACGTTTTTGGAGATGCGCGTGGAGAGGGTCGGGAGCAAGGCGCCGCCGCGTGTCGGGGGCGATTAACCGAGGAGGAGAGGACTGATGACCAAGGCTGATCTAGTTGGAAAGATTGCCGAGAAGACCGGGCTGACCAAAGCCAATGCCGAACGCGCCCTCAACGCTTTCATTGAAGCCATCGAGGAAACGCTGGTTGGCGAAGGAAAGATCACGCTGACGGGGTTTGGCACCTTCATGGTGGATGAACGCAAGGCCCGCACCGGCCGCAACCCCCGCACCGGCGCCGAGATCAACATCCCGGCATCCAAAGTGGTCAAATTTCGGCCGGGTAAGTTGCTCAAGGACGCCATTCAATAACCAATCGCGGGAGAAGCTTTCATGTTACACGGCGAAACCGTTCACAGCCCCCTGCCGCAGGATCTCCCCTGGTGGCAGCCCGATCATTTCGTTTTTTTCAGTGTGCTCTATCTGGTGCTGTTCATCATCTCTTCCGGTATGGGCTATTGCATCTACAAGGCCTATCTGGACACGAAGAACGCGCCGGCCCACGGCCATCACTAAGCGCTGCCGTCTGGTCTCAGGACTCTGCCGCCGCCCGGTTTGACCGGGCGGTTTGTTTTGATCCAGCCGAACCAAGACTTGACACGGTCGGCTGGAACGGATAAGTGTCCCGCTTTGCCGCAGGGAATTTCCCAAAGAGGGGGTGATGTGAATGCCCGGTGTCTACCTTGACGAATCCGACAACTTCGACGTGGCCCTTCGCCGCTTCAAGAAGCAGGTCGAAAAATCCGGGATTCTCTCCGAGCTGAAGAAACGTCAGCACTTTGAGAAACCCAGCGTCATGCGCAAGAAGAAGAAGGCTGCCGCTCGCAAGCGGTTGCTCAAGAAAATGCGCAAAATCAACATGATGTAATGAATCTACAAGCCCGTATCGAATCCGACTCCCTGGTTGCCATGAAGGCCAGGGACGCCCTTGTCCTGGGTGTCTTGCGCATGCTTAGAGCAGCGGCCAAGACGCGTCAGGTCGAGCTGCGCCGTCCCCTGACCGACGAGGAGTTTTTTGACGTCCTCGCCAAGCAGGTCAAACAGCGCCGGGAGTCCATCGACCTGTTCGCCAAGGCGAACCGGGCTGATCTGGTCGAAAAAGAGGAGCGGGAACTGGCGGTGCTTACCGCCTACCTTCCCGCTCCCCTGACCGACGACGAGCTTGCCGCCGCCGTCAACGCCGCCGTGGCCGAACTCGCCGCCAGCACCATGAAGGACATGGGAAAGGTCGTGCAGTCGGTGTTGGCCGCTCACAAGGGGCGGGTCGATGGCAAGCGGGTCAGTGACGCCGTCAAGGCGCGCCTCGCTTCCTGACCAGTTCCGCATACACCCCTTTTTTCTATGGAATCCAGAACCCTCTCGTTGCTGGAGTTTCCTAAGGTTTTGGATCGGCTGGCCAGGCTTGCCGCTTCCGAACCCGCCGCCGCCGCCTGTCGGGCCATTGTGCCCCTGGGCGACGTTTCGCTTGTGGCCAGGGAACAGCAAAAACTGGCCGAAGCCCTGGAGTTGCGCCGCGACCGGGCCTTTGAATTCACCCCGTTTCCCGACCTCGAACCGCTGTTTCCGGTGCTGGACAGCGAGCGCCGGGTCCTGGACCTCGACGCCCTGGCCGCCCTGGCCCATGTCCTGTCCCGGGTGGCCGCCTTGCGCGAGGCCCTGGGCCGACCCGAATCGGGCGAGGAAGGCGCGTCCGTGCTCGGAGCCATCGTCG